>JAPLSR010000126.1 GCA_026398545.1 Candidatus Sumerlaeota bacterium
ACAGTTCATCGCCGCCATCACCATCAAGCGCAACTGTCACGTGCCTCCGTGTGAATTCGGAAAGGAGATAGGTCGGAATCACAGAGGGGTCGGCGAAAGGTTCATCCAGAAACTCACACACCCTGGGAAGGATTTCAAGGAGCCGCGCCGGAGGCAGGGATTCCTCATGGTGGTCTGTTCCGAAGTGGTCTGCAACAAGGCGCGCGTAACCGGACTCATCAAACGATTTTTCCTGAAATGTGATACAGAACGTCTTAATCTCCTTCGGCGGCATCATCTGCGCCATCATGGCAACAAGGGAGCTGGAGTCAATGCCGCCGCTGAGGAAGACGCCAAGCGGGACATCGCTTATCAGGCGGCGCCGGACCGCCTCGCGATAGGTATCGACAAAAGCCCGCACAGCCTCCTCGAAGGTAAAATCCGCCTTGTCAAAGCGTATGTCCCAGTACGGCTGGGGAATAATCCTGCGGCGAAGTTGGGGCGGGCGGGTAAAATCTATTATAAAGAAATGCCCCGGCTCAAGTTTATAGATGTTCTCAAAGATGGTAAGCGGCGCAGGGACGTATTCAAAGGCAAGGTATTTGCTCAGGCTGGGAAAGGAGAGATTTCGCCGGACATCCGGATGGGCAAGCAAAGCCTTAAGTTCCGAGCCAAAGATGAACTGGTCCCCCTGGATGGTGTAATAAAACGGTTTTTGCCCCATTCTGTCGCGGGCGCAAAAGAGAAGCTCCCTTCTGGCATCCCAGATGACAAAGGCGAACATGCCGTTCAATTTGCGCAGACAGAGCTCGCCCTCCTCCTCATAAAGATGCACAATGGTCTCCGTGTCCGAATGTGTGTTGAAATGGTGGCGACCGGTAGCCTCCAGCTCACGGCGGATATCGGCAAAGTTGTAAATCTCACCATTGAAGACAATAACAACAGAGCCATCCTCATTATAGATAGGCTGGTGACCGCTGGCGAGGTCAATTATGGAAAGGCGGCGATGCCCGAGGGCAACAAAATCTCCAAAGTAATAACCCTCATCATCCGGACCGCGGTGCGCAAGAGAATCGTTCATTTTCCGCAGGACGTCCCGTGGCGGGAGTGTCCCTCTCTCAAGATGAACATATCCCGTTATCCCGCACATAAATCCTTTTGTCCACCGTCAGATGAGTCTTGATTCACTCAACGAGTGTCTTGATACTTATCCGAAATTTCGGGTTTCGCGGACAAGATAGGTGGGCTTATTCTGGCTCTCATAATAGATGCGGATGCAGATTTCCGCCAGAAGTCCCATCAGGATGGCATTGAACCCAAGGACAATGAGCAGGACGAATATCAAGGGCAGGGGGGTCTGAATCAATGATGTATGGCGGAAGAATTTCAGATATAAAGCCCACAATCCCGACAGAAAACCACCTATAATGCTCAGAATCCCCAACCCGCCGAACACGTAAATCGGCTTCTGCACATATTGCCCCAGAAACTTAATAACCATCAGGTCAAGAATGACTTTTACCGTTCGCTCAAACCCGTATTTGGATTTGCCGAATCTGCGGGGATGATGTTCCACCTCAATCTCGGCAACGCTGGCGCCATGCCAGACTGCGTAAATGGGGATGAACCTGTGCATCTCACCATACAGACGCACATCCTCAATAACATTGCGCCGATACGCCTTCAGGGTGCAGCCATAATCATGGAGATGGACACCGCTGATGAGCGAGATAACCTTATTGGCGATAGTTGAGGGGAAGATGCGGGAGAAGGTGCGGTCTTTGCGGTCCTTGCGCCAGCCGCTGACAACATCATAACCCTCCTCCAGTTTGGCAAGCAATCGCGGGATATCCCGCGGGTCGTTCTGGAGGTCGCCATCCATGGGGATGACTATCCCGCCGCTGGAATAATTGAATCCCGCCGCCATTGCGGAAGTTTGTCCATAGTTGCGCTTGAAAGAGACCACCTTCACGGACGGAATTTTCTGCGCAACCTCGCACAGATTCATGAACGTGCCATCCGTGCTCCCATCATCGACAAAGATGACCTCATAACTCTTATTCAGACCGTCGAGGACATCCACGACAGCCTGCGTGAAGGGAAACACATTCTGCTCCTCATTATAGAGAGGAACAATGATGGAAATATCCAAAATGGTCTCCGATTTTTACAGATTGTGTTAAAACACTTTTAACTTTTAATGAGGTGGACTGGGATATGTCAAGGGAGAACGAGGTCTTCCAGGGCATGAATTCATGTGATGAGAAACGAATATAGTTAATTATTTTCCCGCGGACGGAGTGGCGGGTTGCGGTGCATTGCTCGCTGGCGTTGTTGGACCGGATGCCTTTTCCGCTTGCGGTTTTTCCCCGGTGGGGACGGTCTGTTCGGTCGGGGCGGTCTGCCCGGGTATCGCAGGCGCCGAAACCGGTGCCGCGGTCGATTTCAACTGGTCACTCAACCTTGTCACCTTCATCAATTTGCCGCCAAGAATAGTCAGGGTGAGAGCGACGATGAAAAAGACGACGGCGCTGATAGTTGTCCATTTGCTGAGCGCCTTTTCGGTGCCGGTTGCCCCGAGTGAGTCCATAAGGGGGTTGGAACCTCCCAGCATGCCGGAAAGACCACTTCCCTTGCCGGACTGCAGGAGTATGACCAGAATCAAAAACATGCATGTCGCAACAAACACTAAACCCAAAAAGAAGATTATCATAAAAAACTACGCCTCACAAAAAAATTTCCCGCCCTG
>JAPLSR010000327.1 GCA_026398545.1 Candidatus Sumerlaeota bacterium
TTTGAATAAAATTGACTATCATTGTTTATGATAATTTAACCCATCTGTCACCCAATTATCCCGGCGGCCAGGAAAAGACCCGCCCGCCCAGAAGATGCATATGAACATGAAATACCGCCTGCCCCGCATTCCTGTTGCAATTGAATATCAGACGATACCCGCCGGAAGAAATCCCCTCCTTCGCCGCAAGGTCTCGCGCCGTGAGGAGCAGTTTGCCCATGAGCTCTGCATCTTCCTTTGCAAGGTCATTCGTCGTCTGGATATGTTTGCGCGGGATGATAAGTATATGAGTGGGCGCCTGGGGATGGATATCGCGAAATGCCACAATCTCATCCGACTCATAAACTATGGTTGAGGGTATTGCCTTCTTGGCGATTTTGCAAAAGAGGCAATCTTTTTCCTCCGACATGATTTTCGTCCTCCTCACCTTCAGATGATTTTACTTTACTTTGAGGCTCTTTTCCACTTCATAATAATACTTGTTAAACAATCATTGGTGCAATTTTCAAGGAAAATGTATGAGTACAAGTTGCAAGTTCCGGGGGCAAATACCCATTGTATGAACTATTGAATGAGATACGAACATCCCTTACCAGAGGCGATACTGCCGGTGCGCTCAGTCTGGTGCAAAAGGCTGTTTCTGTTTCCGGGAGTACGCCACAGGATATTGGCGACGCCATTGGTCGGGCGGCTGTCTATGCTTATGACGATTTTTCCGTGCAACCTGTGGAGGAATTTTTCAACACCCTGCCCGCCCTTTTGCCTGAAGCCGCCCTTGCCACTTTCAAATCCCGCCTTGAACCCCATGTCTCCCTCACACATGAGTGTAAGAAAAAACTGGAAGATGTCTTCATGGAACGCGCAGGCAGGGAGCTCAACAATGCTGTCCGCGCCGGTTCTATTGAAACCGCCCTCCGGATGTGTAATTACCTCTTCTCCATGGAAAAATCCCGGGATGGGAAGATGCGCATGGCTTCCATCATCGGCAATATCCTTGGCACGGTTGAGACCCGCCAGGATGAGGTGAAAAATCTCATTCGGAAGCTCCGCCACATTGCCGCCTCCTGGGATGTTTCGGAGGAGGCTATCGCTCATGTGGAAAAAACCTCACAGGAACGTCTGGCTCTCATGTTCAAAACTCAGGTTGAGAACAGGGGGGTCCAGTGGTTCCGTATACTTTCCACAACCACGGCAGAGATGAAGAGATATTTGCCTCTTTCCACCACCATCGGAGAGCCTGGGAAGGAAGATATTGAGAAAATCAGGAATCTTATACGCTCCCTCATCCGCTGTTATTTTCTCCCTCCCCATAATGGCTTCTGGGAGGATATTGTTTCCCTCCTTGTGGAGTTCTGCCCTCGGGAGGTTTCGACCGCCAGCGCCGCCGCCGGCATGGAATCACGCCTTTTCAATTCACTCACGCCCCTTCAAAAAAGGGTGATTATCACCGTCATGACAGAACTGGGCGAGAATCAGTTCCTTATCGATGAGATGATTCAATTTGCCACCGACCACAAGGGAGAGCGCTACCAGCATTTTGCCATTGAGATTCTGGGCGGGTTCAAAGCCGAGGGGGCTGTGGATTATTTCGTCGGGTGCCTGAAGGATAAGAGTCTTGTCCCGCTGCGCTCTGTAGTCATTGCCGCCCTGGGCTCACTATACCATCCCAGGGCGAGGATTGCGTTGAAGGAATTGTTACGCGCCGAGTTGTCGGTCAAACCCATTGACCCAAGTCGTCGTCAGGGGGCGACCAACATCCTTCTTGCATTAGCCAAGATCTCCCGGAATAAAAATCTCTCGCCCGATGAGCGCAATGGCATCATCCGGGATGTTATAGAACTGCTGAACAGGAAAGACCCGCGTTTAAACCTGATTTGCTCGGAGAATTTTTTCCTTACAAAACCGGCTGAGATTAACAGGGTGTTTCGCTCCTGGGCTGTGCAATCTCTTGTGGAAGGGTTCTGGCTAAAGGACATCTCGCCGGAATTCAAAAAGGGGTCTCAAGCCGGACCTCAGAGCGGGCATACCATCCTGGGGCAAAGGGAAAATTGGTTAGACCATCTTGTCCGGTTCGGTCCCGAGTTTTTGCCTGAGGTCATTGAAACGGCAGAGCGCTTCATGATACATTATTCCAGCGCTTACATAGCCATCGGGGAACTCATGGCGCATATCGGTGATGAGCGCGCTATTCCGCTCCTGGAAAAACTCCTCATAGCCACGTTCACAACGGATGATGCGGCGTTCCTGAAATATGAGAAGGAGCATTACTGGGATGTCATTACGGAGAGCCGCCAGGTTCTGAACAAGGATAAAATTGCATCCACCCTTATCTATGCATTGAACAAGATTGGCGGCACCCGCGCGGATTGTGTCCTTGCCGACCTTCATGAAAAAGTTCAGGCAGGGCATTTCATCATACCCGGAGATGAAACGGGAGAGATGCTTTTCAAGGCTCATGAGAGGCTCACCGCCGCCTCAAAGGCGGAAGAGAAAAATGTTTGCCCAGATGTCATCCCCGCGGGCGGCGTCTCTGAAAAGGCAATCGGTAAGGCGCTCAAGTCCCTGAAGAGGCTATATCTGTTTTCCAGCGCTAAAACCAAGCGCCTCAAGAAGGTGGCAGCCCTCCAGACCCTTGGACAGGTGAAAGACCCCAAACTAAAAACCATTCGGACTATCATCGCCTATTTAAAAGACCCTGACTCCCTTATCGCCGCCGCCGCGTCCGCCGCCCTTGTGGACTACAACACACCCCCCATGCAGGTAAATATACTGTCGCCATTTCTGCACGCACTCTTCCGCGAATGGAACACCGCCTCGCCGAAGCTGAGAAAAAAAATTGAGGACATCCTCAGGAAACTCAGACCGGAACGTGATATCATGCGGAAAAATATCCGCACGGCTATCGATGACGAGAAAGACCCACGAGTGAGATTCGCCATGGAAAAAATTTTCGCACCAAGCATCCTTACTCCTACTGTCAGCGCAAGACTAACGCCTCCTCCCGGGGAGGAGGGAACGTCCGAGGGGAAGAAGGAAACACCCGCACCTCTCATGAACAAACTTGACCTCCTGGAACAGAAGCGGCTCGTCCTTGAGGCAAGGCGGCGCTGGATTGCAGGCGGTAAAAAGGGTGAGCCCCCCAAACCTGATGATTTTACACCAAAGACTAAGAGCCCCGAATAACATCGCATGAGAAATTTACCCATTCTTTGAAATAACCGCAGATTTTTCTTGCTTCTCGCGGGAATATATATAATACAAGCCAGTTTAGTTATCCTTAAATGGACCCTGCTTGTTCTCTATGACGACTCTCATATTATAGGATATAAACCGTGTATCCTCCTGAAAATGTTGATGAAAGCCCCCTCCTTCGGGTGGGAATTCAGACCAGTCTTAATACAAAACCGCTGTATTGGAGATTGAAAGAAATTGCTCCCGACATGGAACTCAAAGAGGGAACATCGAGGGATTTATCCAATCTTTTAACAAAGGGAGAGCTGGACGTGGCGCTCGTTCCGTTACTCACCATCCTGCGCAATCCCGACCTCAGCGTCATTCCGAAAATATCCGTCACATCCCGCGGTCTGGCACGGAACTCCATTTTGTTCTCCAAGGTTGCCCCGGCTGATATCAAGACAGTCCTGGTTGACCGCAGCTCCGTCGACTCCAGTGCCCTCTTGCGTGCCCTGTTCAATATCAGATGGAGCACGCAACCGGTGGAAGTCCTCTCATCAAAGCCGCTGATGCCCGACTACCCCTTCATGTCAATGAACTATGATGCCTTCCTTGTGATTGGCGATAGCGCCATGCAGGTCAGAACAGAGTTTCCTTACAAAATTGACCTCGGGGAGCAATGGCAGCAATGGACAAACTTGCCCTTTGTATTTTCCGTGTGGGGGATGAAGGCGGGACTTGAGGGACCGGCGTTAGAGGAACTCTTTCTCCAGGCAAAGGAGGAAGGCATCGGGGTAATAAGCGAAATCGCAAAAAAGGAACATGGGCGACTTGGACTGAATGAACATGCATGTCTTGATATCTTATACAGCACCATATATGATCTGGGTGAGGAGGAACTTAAGGGAATCGAACGTTTCCATTTCTTCATGGAAGAGTTACGGATTTGCGAGCCATATATGGAGTTAAAATTTTACGGTGGCGACCAGTTTCAAATTCATCCCATCGGAAAAAAGCCGTGAGGAGAGAATGAAGGGCATTTGTTTGAGCTTTTAAACATAAAAATAAAACTCTAATATCACTCAGACACATTTATAGAATTTAAAGGTGACGACCGCCTCCCCTGCGTTTTTAAGAATATTTCATCCAGAATTCGACAACCCCAGCATCCCCCATGTGAGCTTTTCCAATGATTCAGGTCTAACCTCTGACGGGAAATTGTCTTGACGGAAAATTGAATGCGTTTTTTCATCATAAGTCTTATTGTTTGACAAAAAAGACCGTTTGTTTATTATAATTAAAATATGGCTGACCCGATAAGAATTGATAAGGACGCGCTCAGGTTCTGTGAGGAGGTGCTGAAGACACCCGGAGGCGAGAACCTCCTGAGGTGCTTCGCCTGCGGAACCTGCACTGCAAGTTGTCCGGTGCGCGAGACGGATGAGCGCTATAACCCACGGCGCATCATCCGCATGGTGCTCCTCGGCATGAAGAATGAGGTGCTCCGCTCGGATTTCATCTGGCTTTGCTCCACCTGCTATACATGCTCAGAGCGCTGTCCACAGGGTGTGCATCTGACCTCCATCATGCGCGCACTGAAGAATATTGCGGTTCGGGAGGGCATCATTCCCCCGTCATTCAGGATGCAGGCAAAAGCCATCCGGGAGATGGGCAAACTGTATGAGATTGAGGACTTTGATAACAAGAAGCGGGCGAGGATGGGTCTGCCGGAACTCGAGAAGAAATGCCCCGACCTCGAGGCGCTTATCTCGCAGGGGAAACTGAAGGACATTCGGCGCGCAACCTTGCCTTAGCGGAAAAGGCGGGCGCGGACATCTGCGCCATCTGCACCGCCTGCACGGGCGTCCTCACTGAGACCGCACAGGCGCTTGCCACCGATGAGGCGAAACGGCAACACATGAATGAAAGGCTGAAGGACATCGGTCTCACGTATAACGGCGGTGTCAAGGTGAGACATTTCGCCCGCATCCTGTATGAGGAGGTTGGGCTGGAACGCATCGGGGCAAAAATCACGCATCCACTCACCGGACTTCGCATCGCCCTCCATTACGGCTGTCATTATCTCAAACCGCACGAGATTTATGACGGTTTTGACTCGCCGGAAAATCCTCACACCCTTGATGAGCTCATCGCCGTGACAGGTGCGGAAAGCGTCTCCTACATGAACAGGATGCGTTGCTGCGGCGGGGCGCTCCTCGCTGTGGATGAAAATCTTGCGCTGAAAATCAGCAAGGAAAAACTTGACCAGATGAAGGAGTTGGGCGTGGACGCCATCGGGCTTATTTGTCCATTCTGCAGTGTGATGTATGAATCCAACCAGAAAAAGATAGAGACCACCTTTGAGACGATGTACAATCTGCCCGTATTATTTCTCCCGCAGATTCTGGGTCTGGCAATGGGGATGGATGCAAAAGATTTGGGATTCAATATGAATAGAGTCAGAGCCAATGCCGTGTTGGAGAAGATCGGGATCAATTGATAATTGACAATTGATAATTGATAATTATGGAAGAAGACATTAAAAAGAATAAAGTCGGGGCGGTGCTGGTGATTGGCGGCGGCGTTGCCGGCGTCCAGACTGCATTAGACCTCGCCGAATCCGGATTTTTCGTTTACATCGTTGAACAGAAGATGAGCATCGGCGGCGTCATGGCGCAACTGGATAAAACTTTCCCCACAAATGATTGCTCCATGTGCATACTCGCTCCGAAGCTGGTTGATACGGGACGCCATCACAACATCAAAATCCTGACGAACAGCGAGGTGACTGCGGTCGAGGGCGAGGCGGGGAATTTCAGGGTCAGAGTCGTGAAGCACCCCCGCTACATTGACCTCTCCAAATGCAACGGTTGCGGCGAGTGTGCCCCTGTCTGCCCCATCTCGCGTCCCGACGCTTATAATGAAAACTTGAATACGCGCAAGGCGATTTATCGCGAATTTGCGCAGGCAATACCGAACGCCTTTGCCATTGAGAAAGCCGGCTGCTCCCCCTGCAAGAGCGCCTGCCCCATTGAGACCTCAGCCCAGGGTTACATTGCCCTGATTCGCGAGGGGCGCTATGAGGAGGCATACCGCCTTATCAGAAAGGTGAATCCCCTGCCCGGCATCTGCGGTCGTGTCTGCCATCATCCGTGTGAGGAGGACTGCAAACGCGGCGAGTTGGATGAGCCTGTCTCCATCGCTTCTCTCAAACGATTCGTGGTGGACTGGGCGAGGCGAAACGGCATTGCGGAGCCCATCAAACCTGAGACGATTCAAAATAAGGATAAGAAAGTTGCAATTATCGGCTCCGGACCGGCAGGACTTGCCGCAGCGCATGATCTTGCCCTTGAAGGCTATGACATCACCATCTATGAGGCGCTCTCCCGCGCCGGCGGCATGCTTGGCATGGGCATACCTGATTATCGCCTCCCGCAGGATGTGCTTGATTGTGAAATCAGGGAAATCCTGAGCCTCGGCGTGAAGCTGAAACTGAACATGCCTGTTGGAAATGGCACTGCGCTTGCCGACCTGCGGCGCGGGCATGACGCCGTCTTTATCTCAGTGGGGGCACAGAAGGGCAAGGCGCTTGACATCGCTGGCGAAGACCTTGCGGGTTACATACACGCCGTGGATTTTCTGCGCAGGGCAAATCTCAAGGAGCCTGTAACGCTCGGAAGGCGTGTCGGTGTCATTGGCGGGGGTAATGCGGCGATTGATGCGGCGCGAACGGCACTGCGCCTCGGGGCGGAAGAGGTGACGATTCTTTACCGCAGAACGCGCAAGGAGATGCCAGCCAATCATCAGGAGGTTGATGCCGCCCTTGAGGAGGGCGTGAAGATAGAATTTCTTGTGGCGCCGGTGCGCATTGCGGGCGAGAATGGCAACGTGACCGGCGTGGAATGCCAGCGGATGGAGTTGGGCGAGCCCGACGCCTCTGGACGGAGACGCCCTGTGCCCATCAAAGGCAGCGAATTTGTGATTCCGCTGGATATCGTGATTCCTGCCATCAGCCAGTCGGTGGATTTTAATTTTGCCGGCGGGGAAGGGATACTCAGGCCCAACCGCTGGGGCACAATTGAAAGCGACGCCTGCATGCGCACGAATATCGAGGGCGTCTTTGCCGGCGGGGATGTGGTCAGCGGTCCCGACACAGTTATCACAGCCATTGCGGCGGGCAAGAAGGCGGCGCGCTTCATTAACAGGTATCTCACCTGCCAACCGATGGAACCTGAGCCGGAGGCAAAACCAACCGTCGCTGAGCCGGATATGAAAGCGGCGTCCGCCCCCCGTGTCCGGATGCCCGCCCTTGACCCAAAAGAGCGCATCAGGGGTTTTGATGAAGTTGAGCTGGGATTTACGGAGGAGGAGGCGCGTGAGGAAGCCGCCCGATGTCTCCAGTGCGGCGTGTGCAGTGAATGCTATGCCTGCATTGACGCCTGCAAGCCGGGCGCCATCAATCATACCATGTCGGATGAATATGAAGAACTTGACGTTGGCGCCGTAATCCTCGCCCCGGGCTTTGATGAATTTGAACCGAAGGGGCTGGAGCAATACGGCTATGGCAGATTCCCCAATGTTGTAACGAGTATCGAGTTTGAGCGCATCCTTGGAGCGACGGGACCGTTTGAGGGACATATTTTACGCCCCTCGGACAAAAAGACGCCGGGGAAGATTGCCTTTTTGCAATGTGTCGGTTCGCGCGACACATCATGCGAAAAAGACTACTGCTCCTCCGTGTGCTGCATGTATGCCACGAAGGAAGCGGTCATTGCGAAGGAGCATCAGCCCGGTCTTGAGGCGGCAATTTTCTTCATGGACATGCGCTGTTATGGCAAGGGCTTTGACCGATACTATGAGCGCACAAAGAATGAATACGGCGTGCGCTTTGTGCGCTCACGCATTTCCGGCATAGAGGAGGAGTCAGGGACAAACAATCTGGTTTTGAAATACGAAAGCGATGACGGCATCCTGCATTCGGAGGAGTTTGACCTGATTGTGCTTTCGGTGGGACTATCGCCTCCGAAGGATGCGGAAAATCTTGCAAAAATTCTGGACATTCGCCGCAACCGTTACGGCTTTGGCGAAACCCTGGAATTCCATCCGCTTGAAACAAGCCGCAAGGGGATTTTTGTTGCGGGCGCTTTCGCAGGGCCG
>JAPLSR010000309.1 GCA_026398545.1 Candidatus Sumerlaeota bacterium
AAACTTATGACCGCCCTCGGGACGCGCGTCCGGATACACCAGGTATCAAAAACATCGGGCAAAATCGTTATCACCTACACCACCTTGGAGGACATTGACCGCATCCTTGAGGCATTGGGCATAGAACAGGGAGACTGAGAAAGCTATGATAACTATAATCCATTCAATATCATATACTATAACGCATGACCCGCAAATACCTGCCGTGCTGAAGTCCAGTTACGTTTGGTTCACGGTGGATATCCTTGCGGCGCTCAAGCAAAATGACTTGGTCGGACTCACCTGTATCTTCATCACCACCGTTTACAGTATCATCTCCTGGGGCATTATGGCATACAAATTCCTGTATCTCCGCCTTGCCCGTCACCAAACCAGACTCTTCCTTGAAAGGGTCATGTCAGGAAAGGGGAGCCTTGCCCACGCATACACCCTTGCCGGTCAATATCCGGATAGCCCCCTCTCTCAGGTCCTCAGGGATGCCTATACGGAGCTGGAGGTGGAAAACTGGTTCCAGGACGAGAAAGCCCTCTCGATTGACGCCCGGATGTCAATGGCAAAGGAGACGGTTGAGCATGTCCTTGAGGTGACGGTGGTGAATGAGATACGTCGCTTGGAATCCGGCCTTCCCTTCCTTGTCTCCACCTACAACATCTGCCCCTTAGTCGGACTCTTCGGGACAGTCTGGGGCATCCTCGGCGCATTCCAAGTGGTGTCACGGGAGGGGTCTGCCGCCATTGGCAGCCTTGCGCCGGGCGTCTCCACCGCCCTCCTTACAACCGTTGCAGGGCTCATTGCCGCCATCCCCGCTGTTATTGCCTATAACCATTTCCTGAACATTGTTCAGGAGTTGGTGAGGCGCATGGACCAATTCGGCAATGAAGTTGCCAATATCATGCAGAAAAATGTCCTGAAGAGGTGTTCAAGGGGATGATATTATGAAACGGAGAAACCCCAATGTCCAACCGCTTAGCTCAATCAATCTCACATCATTCATGGACGTCACGTTCAATCTCTTGATTGCATTCATGATAATTGCGCCAACCCTCAAGCACGGTATGGAGATAGACCTGCCCCAGGTGAAGGCGTCCAATCTCAAGCCAAAGGACTCCATCACTATAGTTATCAGGAAGGCGCCTCAGCGCGGTGAGGAGGAGCGGATTTACGTTGATGACAAGCGTGTTGCGTTAGAAGACCTGACAAACCATATCACGGCGCTTTACCAGAGAAAAAGGAACCTTGACGTCCTTATAGAGGCGGATAAAACCGTTCCTTATGAGATTGTGGCAAAGGTCCTGCATGCCATTCAGAAGGCAGGGGTGCCGGGTGTCGGGCTTGTTACCGAGCCCACGACTGAACCGTAAGTGTATAGTATTTTAACTTGACATGTGCGTTGTCTGCATCAGGTTGTAACTATGGGAAAATCAATATTTTTATCATTTGTCGGGCACGTCGTTTTCTTCACGCTCTTTCTGATGCTCTTCTATATACAGGCGCGCTTCGCCAGGCTGACACCAATTAATGTGACACGTGTCCAGTTTTATAACTTGCCACCAAGCCCTGCCATGACGCCAAGGGCTCAGCCGACACCTGTGAAGCCACAACTCACACCCGCACACAAACCGCCTGTAAAAACTCCCCCTCCAAAGGAGGCCGTGAAGCCGGAACCAAAACCCATCCCGAAAAAGACCGCCGTAAAACCGGAACCGAAGGAGGAACCCCAACCAAAGGAAAAGCCCAAATTACCGCCAAAGGAACTTAAATCCACGCCTGTCCCGCAACGGACACCCTGGCCCCCTCTGCCTACCCAGCCATCGGCGCCTGCCCAACCCTCAAAACAGCCCATATCTCAGCCGCCCATCCCCATTATTCCCCAGGGACCCTTGAAGGTAACCCAGGCGTTGCTTCCCCCTTACTACCTCCTCATGGCACAGCAAAAAATCGCGGGCAATTTCAAACTGGCGCGTTCCCAGAAATATGCTGGACTTTTCTGCGTGGCGGAATTCCGCGTCAACAGGGAGGGACAGATTTCTGACATTCGCGTGGTCAGGTCAACGGGGCAGTCTTCCCTTGACCGTTTTGCCACCGAGGCTTTAGAATTGACGGTCTCGCTTGCCCCGCTTCCTGACTCTATCCGTGAGTCCTCAATCACCATCATGGCAAACTTTGACTACTCGCCCTGAGGATCTGAGAATTAGAGAATTGGAGAATCGGAGAATTAAAATATAATTCGGGCTGATGTATTATAAACATGAACGAGAAACGGATTTCAAATGACGGTCAAAAAGGATATATAGACAAAATCCTCATTATTATCCTTCTCTCTGGAATCCTTTACAAGATCCTTTTTCTCCTTATCGTCCCTGACGAAACGGAGGATGCCTTTCTTTACGTCCGGTCTGCAGAGAACGCTCTCAGGAGAGGTTTCCGGGAGGGGTTTTTCTTCGGACGCTCGGAGCATTTTCTCTACACCCTTTTTCTCTACCTCACCACCCTGATTTTCCGGAATGGGTTGGTGGCGGGCAAGGCGCTTTCCGTCCTCTTCTCAACGCTGACCATCATCATCACTTACAAAATCGGCGTCAGGCATTTTTCCCGGAAATGCGCCCTGTATGCGGTGTTTCTCCTTTCCTTCATCGGGTTGGGGCATCTTCTCCATGCAGTTGCTGTCTTATCCGAGCCTGTGTTCATGTTTTTCGCCGTCCTGTCCTTCATGATATATCTGGATAAAAGGAATCAGTCCGCTTCAGGCAGGTGGGCAAGATTCGCCGCGGGAGGACTCGTAGGCATCATCATGGCGATTTCCTTCTGGGTGAGGGTTGAAGCGGGTCTTCTCTGCATGTGCTATTTTCTTTTTTACCTCGTATCAAAAAGATGGCGGGAGTTGATTTCCTTTCTTCTCATTGCGGCTCCCTTCGCTGTGTTGCGCTATCTTGCCATACCTAAGGCGACCATGACATCCGTGACGGACATCCTTGGCGCCAGATTCGGGGCAAATTACGGCTGGAGGGAATTCCTTTCCATCCTGTGGAATAACACGGGAATGCTTATATGGCATTTTGCGGGGGACTCTTTACTATTAGCCATCGTTTTTATCCTCATTCTGTGCGCCGGTATGGCGCTTTATACTCGCCTGCCAGAGAATTTGTTCGGCGCGCAGGTCAGAAACTACAAATTACAGACCCGTCACGGTTTCTCCGATGCACCTATTCTCCCATTCACCGGCTCTCCAATACTGACTGTCTTGACCTTTGTCATTATCAATCTCCTTGGCATCTCATCCATGAAGTATTACCGGATGCACCCTTCCGTTTACAGGCACTTCACCTATCTGGCGCCGTTTCTCGCCCTGCTTCTGGGAATGGCTCTTGAAAGTATTGAGTCTGTTTTGTCTCGCCTGCAAAAGAACTTGTTCGGCACGCAGGTCAGCCGCTGGCGTGGCTTGCAGTATATCAAGCATATTTCCCGACCTGTAGCTGCCCTCATTGCCATAATCCTTGTAGCCTTTTCCGTACCGGGGCGTCTGACTTTGTCCTACAAGATTGGCTTCCTGTGGCGATATATCCACTACCAGGACCCCCACAAGGCGGTGGGGAAATGGCTGCGTGAGAATCTGCAACCGGGGGATGGCGTTATCTTCACGCTTCCCACGGATGCATATTATTCCCGCCTCAGACCTGAGACAAATCGGCTCTTTTACTGGTCTCGGAACCGCTATGATTACCTGTTCTATAAGAAAAATAAAATCCGCTACGTTGTATGGTCGGACATCCAGACCGACATGAATAGTATCGGGACGCTCGGACTTGAGCGCGACTTCCTCTTTTTCAGGCACCGCTATTCACCCCCACGATCCCTGGTCAGCCTTCCCGTCTTTAGCGGATGGAGGAGTGTCATTTATGAGATAGTCCCCGTACCAGAAGAAAATCTTTACCCGACAGCCGATTATGGCAAGGGTTTCACAATCCCCCAAAAAGGAGCCAAAGTAGAAACGGGGCGACGGTTTTACACCTCATGTGAACTGAATATTATCTCTGACAGGGCAAGGCTCGTGAAGACATCCTTCACGATTGCCCCGCCTCAGGCGGGTCGTCTCAAAATATACCAGCATGGGAGCTCTATCTGTGAGATTGCGCCTGTCGCAAAACGTCCGCGCAGGGTTACCTTCTTAGCCATGGCTGAAGGTCCCGGAGTAACTGTTTTTGCCCTTGAGTATCAGCCCGCATCCCATCTACAGATAAGTCATCTCAAAATAGAAGAAGTGCCCACATCCTCCCCAATCAGCCTGAGGTGGGAAATGAACGCAACATTTGATGATGGGTGGTATTCACAGGAAGAATGGGGACGCTGGATGAGGAATAAGGCAAAGATAAAGATAGATCTGCCTCAGGCAGATTCGTCTGAGTCCGCTCCGGGCGGAAACTCTGAAGGATATGTGCTATTTTCTGCCCTGGTGAAGAGTTATAAAGTGGACAGGGATTTAACTATCTTTATAAACGGGGAAACGGCTGATATCTTCCGCATATCGCGCCAGAGGGATTTTAAAAATAACCTCATGAGGATTGAGAAGGTCTGGCGCCTTAAGAGGGGAGTGAATACAATAGAGTTTCGCGCTGCGCCCGACGCTGATACATCCATGAGTTTTGAAGAGACAAAGAGGCCCCTGACCCTTGCATTTCACGCCTTGAGAATTGTCCGCATAAAATGACTAACCGCCCGGTTCCGCTCAGGACTGACGGACTATTCAGGGACCTTTTTCGCCAATGATGATGGCAAATTCGGCGGGTTGGAATAACATAAGGGGCTTTTCTATGAAAAACCGGATGAACAATGTAACGGCTCGCGTAAAGCGCCGCCGCTTGCCAAAGGCATAATAAATGGGAAATTCTAATTCGTGATAGAGCATGAGTTCTTTGACGCGGCGGCGGATATGGAAATATTTTTCCGTAAGCGGAAGTATGAAGTCGCGCCCGACATCTTCACACGGGGCACCCTGCTTAAGGACATCGGGAACGGGAACGCAGGGATAGCGTCTCTGGATTTTCGGGTGGAGATATGAATTTGCCAGCCTTTTAATTTTCAGGGCAATTGGCGAAAAAGCCACGTGCTCAAAAAAGAGAATTCTTCCCGCCTGAGGCGGGTCCTTCAGGACGGCATGCATACTCTTTAGAACATCCTCAATGCGAGATATATGATGGAGCGCATCCTTTGAGAGGAGGAGGTCGATACCTTTTTGTTTGAGCGGCGGACGTTCCGGCTCGGCGTAAATGTAATGTATCCTTTTGAAGACGTCCTTGCCAATATGTGAGGCATAGTCGCGGCCGACCTCAAGGGCGCCGGGGGCGATATCAATGGCAACGACATCCCACCCCAGATAGGCGGCTTCAAGACCGAATTGTCCGGCACCGCAACCTATATCGAGGGCGAGTCCGGGTGGAAGGCTCTTTAAGAAGCCAAAGATAACCTTTGAGAGATGGTCAGGCCACATGCCGTAAAGACGTCCCCTGTCCTTATCGTCTCGCTCAAGGACGCCTAAGTTATAGAAGGATGGATGGGTGGAATAGGAACGGACATCGAGGAAGGAAGTATCGCCGACTGCATAGTGGACTTTTGCATATTCCGACCAGTAGTTCCCCTCGTCAAGGATGCGTTTCTCTTCAGGGCTGGGCGCTGGAAATAAGCCATTAAGGTTAACAGGGGAGCCGCATTCTGTGATGGTGGCGGGGAGTTGCCCCCTGTATTCAGTGAGCAGTGCAAGGTCAAATTCTTTACGCCTGAGCCCGTCGCGCACAAGGTGCGGGATGCCGCCCTGTATTGGGAACCACCGCCCACACTCGCCGCACAAAAGAACCCCATCGATGATATCCTCTTCAACCTGCCGCAAAGGTATTATGTCAAGTGGCGCATGAGCGTCGAGCGGGCAGGCAAGCATGTCAAGAATTTTTACTTGCAATTGTCCCCTTTCCCTTGCGCATGATTCTGAACCGGTCTCAACCATGCCTCAAGGATGTCACCAGCGCGGACAATCTTTCCCTCTCTGCTCACGATTACATGCTTTGTCTCCCCCTCGGCGAGGAGCTCTCCATCCACATCTCTCAGCACCTGATAATAAAATGTGACGCCCGCGCGGGAAAGTTCCTTGATATGCGTCCTGATGCAGATTATGTCATCATAATGTGCGGGCTTTTTATACTCACACACACAGCGAACAACGGGCAGGACATACCCCATCTCCTCAAACTCTCTGTATGAATGACCAGTTTGCCGCAGGAGCTCCGTTCGTCCCGCCTCAAACCAGACGAGATAATTGGCGTAATATACAAATCCCATCCGGTCAGTGTCGCGATATGTGACCCGCAGGCGATGTTCATTGACAATTTTCTGCCAGGGTTTTGAGTTTGCAGTGGTCATCCGTTCATTCTCATTTCACATTGGACAAAGCAATTCTATCATTTGTCATTTATCAGATATCGAGGTTGCGGACCTCAGGGGCATATTTCTGGATAAAACGTCGCCGCGCCTCTACCTGTTCCCCCATAAGCGTGGTGAACATCTCCTCCGCCTTGACGGCATCTTCGATGGTGATCTGGAGGAGGGTGCGGGTTTTGGGTGACATGGTGGTTTCCCAGAGTTGTTCAGGGTTCATCTCGCCGAGTCCCTTATATCGCTGGATGGTGACGCCGCGCGCCCCGACTGTCTTGATTCTTTCCACCGCCTCCCGGAGGGAATAGACCGGGTATTGCGCATCCTTTTCAGAAACCATGAACTGGGGTGGGCCTTTGTCCGTTTGAGGGAGTCCGCCTGATGCCATGTGGTCAATATCATAAAATGCGGTGTCTATCTCCATGCGTTCCAATTTTTCAAGTATGCGCTCCACATCCCTCGCCTCAAGGAACTCTATAACATCATACCTAATTTTCTGCTCCTCTTCTTCCTCCTCTTCCCCGGTGTCAAGATTATTTGCCTGACGAGCGCCCTTTGAGGGGAACAAATCCGGTGTATCGTTCTCCTTCCCGTTCCCATTTTCATTCTTTTCATCCTCTGGAAGGATTTTTGCAAGCTCCTCTTCAGAAAAGGCGTAGTGGACTGTATCGCCGGCGGTAACCTGGTAAAGGGGGAGATGCCCATCGCGTTTGCGGAGACGGAGGTAGTCTGTAAAGGATATTCCCTTGCGGCGGATGGTCCTGGTGATCTTTTCCAGGTCAAGGACATATCCGAGGAGCTGCTTCAACTGTGCCGGTGTGAGTTGGATACCCTTTTTGCGTGTGCCTGTGATATAGAACGTGACCGCCTCGGCGCCGGCGTCGAGGAGGAAGCGGTCTTTGTCTTCATCCTTTTCCAGATACATCTCCACTTTCCCTTTCTTAATCTTATAAAGCGGCGGCTGGGCGATGAAGATATGTCCCTTCTCAATAATATCCCGCATCTGGCGGTAAAAAAAGGTCAGGAGTAGTGTGCGGATATGGGCGCCGTCCACATCTGCATCTGTCATGATGATGACCTTATGGTAGCGCAGTTTTGAGATGTCAAAGTTTTCCTTTCCGACGCCAGTGCCAAAAGCGGTAATCATGATGCGGATGGCTTCATTGGAGAGTATT
The DNA here is from genome assembly GCA_026398545.1 of Candidatus Sumerlaeota bacterium. Classification (GTDB taxonomy): domain Bacteria; phylum Sumerlaeota; class Sumerlaeia; order MWCT01; family MWCT01; genus JAPLSR01. The sequence goes on from JAPLSR010000309.1 coordinate 7,596, forward strand.
TTGTCCAGCCTTGCCTTCTCCACGTTCAGAATCTTGCCACGCAAGGGCAGTATTGCCTGAAAGTGCCGGTCGCGTCCCTGCTTGGCGGAGCCGCCGGCGCTGTCCCCCTCAACAAGATAGAGCTCGGAAAGGGCGGGGTCTTTTTCCGTGCAGTCAGCGAGTTTACCGGGGAGGGAACCGACCTCGAGCACGCTCTTGCGGACAATCTGGCGGGCGCGCTGGGCGGCGTCACGAGCCTGAGACGCAAGAACTATCTTCTCCACTAA
>JAPLSR010000020.1 GCA_026398545.1 Candidatus Sumerlaeota bacterium
ATGGTGCGGATGGTTATGTGAGTAAATCATTCAATCCTGAAATCCTTATCATCAAGGTGAAGGCGCTCCTTGAGGCAAAAACGGCGCGGGTGAGAGCGAGGGAATTTATCCGTGAGGCGGCGGACAAGTTTATGGGGCAGATAGCAGAAAATCATATCCAGGCGGCTGTGGAGAAGAAAACACAGATTATTGTGGAAAGAGCCATATCCAATGTGGTGAGTGTAATTGACCAGAGGGCGCGTCGCGAAGTGGAGGCACGCGTCACCGCACTTGCCACTGAAAAGGAACAGGAACTTGTCAAAGTCACGGTTCATGAGGTTGCCAAGTCCATGGTGGAAAAGCTTGCCGAGCGCAAGGTGACAGAGGCTATGGACGTGATTCTGGTTGAACAAACGGAAAAGACGGTCAGGCGCTCCGCGGATGGTCTCCTCCCCGACATGGTACGTGAGAAGATAAAGAGCCAGCTGGAACTTTTGCTCCCCAGAGAAATTGAGACACGTGTGCAGAAAGCCATTGAGGATATGACCCAGCAGATTTCGCAGGATATCGTATCCATTGTGGATGTCACGGCACAGAAACAGGTTCCCAAGGTGGCGCGTGAGAGGCTTCCGGAAATGGCGCAGAAACAGATGGAACTCATCGCTGAAGATATGGTGCCGAATCTTGTCAACAGCGCTGTGAGTCAGGAGGTGGATAAAGAATTTCAGAAAAGGGTCAATCCGGCAATCCAGAATGCCACCAACAGAATCAAAAATAGTGTCAATTTAATAAATCTTTTCGTTCTATTTGTTGTCCTTATCGGACTGGCATTCAACGTTTATTTCTATTTCTCCTTTGTTTCTCCCCATCTGGAAAAGCGGGTGAAGTCATCAGTTGTGAAGAAGAACAAGTAGGGTTTGTTTTTAAGTCTATTAACGAGGCGTAACCTCCTGTTCCATGTGCAACAGGAGGTTTCGTTTTTCGAGAATAGGTTGTTGAGGGATTGTGAGTTTTTCCCGTGTGCGGAAAAGGAGAATGGTCTCGTGAATGGGTCGTGCCAGGTTATGATAATGAGGACAAGTCAGGAGCGATGTCATGTGACCTGCGCGCATCATTGAATAAAGCGCAGGGCGTCTTCATGCATGCCGCCTGTCACAGGATGGTCAATCTCTGTGGTGGAGATGCAGTCCCATATAGGACAGACATGTTTGCAGAGGAGGCATCCCACGCAACGTTCTTCGTCCACCTTTGCCTTGCGCTTCTCCGTGTCAAATGTCATTGCCTGGTTTGCGCCGTCATGGCAGACAATGTGGCATAATCCGCAGCCAATGCATTTCTCCTCGTCCACGCTGGAAATAACGTGCATCTTCTGGTGATGCTCGCTCGGGTCAACGAGATTTTGGAGTCCAAGCCCGACGAGCGACTGGGCGGAATCGAAACCCCTTGCGGCAAGATAGTCCTCCAGTCCCTCCGTCAGGTCTTCGATGATGCGATAGCCATAGCGCATCACGGCTGTAGTTGACTGGACGGTGGTAGCGCCCATCAGGAGGAACATGACGGCGTCGCTCCAGGTCTCTATGCCGCCAATGCCGGAGAGTGGGAGCCCCAGATTTTTACACTGCGCCATCTCGGCAATAAATCGCAGGGCGATGGGTTTGACGGCGGGACCGGAATATCCGCTGATGGAGCCCTTGCCCTGGATGGATGGTTTGGGGACAAAGGTGTCGAGGTCGACCTCTGTGATGGCGCGGAGGGTGTTTATTGCAGAAATAGCATCTGCCCCGCCATCTTTTGCGGCAATGGCAACGGGGAGCATGTCTGTGATATTGGGCGTCATTTTTGCCATCACGGGGATGGAGACGCAGTCTTTGACCACGCGTGTGTAATGCCGGATGAGGTCATAGCTCTGTCCCACCTTGTGACCTGCGCCTTCCACAGCCATCTGTGGGCATGAGAAATTTAGTTCCAGCATATCCGCCCCCGCCTTTTCAGCGCTGCGCGCCAGTTCCGCCCAGCCTTCATCAGAGTATCCCATAATGGAAACGATGAGCCTTTTCCGGGGATAATGTTTTTTGAGATAGGCGATGTCCTTCAGGTTCTGCTCAAAGGGGCGCTCGCTGACCATTTCAATATTCTGCAAGCCAATCAGGAGTTTTTCGCCGTAATGGAGGGCGTTCAGGCGCGGCGTGGGGTCGATGATGGGATAGTCCCTTTCAAGATTCAGGGTTTTGAAGATGGCGCCGCCCCATCCGGCGTCAAAGGCGCGGGAGAGCATCTGGGCAGTATTACCAACGGGGGAGGAAGAGAGGCAGAAGGGGTGCGGGAAATTCAGACCGCAGAAATTGACAGCGAGGGACGGACGGGCGCGCCTTGCGATAATGGCAGGCGTGGAGAGCGGAATTGCCTTTGCAATTGCCTCCGCCGCCTTTTTGCCGTCCTTCACACATTCAGCAACCGTTTTACCCGCCCCTGTGATATCGCCCCCCGCATATATCCTCGGATGTGATGTCTGCATGGTTTCCGGCTTCACACGGACATACATCCCCGATTTTTTAAGGTGAGAAACAAGGGTCTGGAGTTCCAAAGAAATGCCGGTTCCGATTGACTCCACCACAATATCGGCAGGCATGGAAAATTCTGAGCCGGCGATTGCCTCCGCATTTTCCGGCACAAACCGGTCGGGGACAATCCAGCGTATCTCCTCGCCCCGGAGGGCGCGCACCCGCCCTTTCTCCTTTTTTATTTCAAGGATGCGGCAGTTCGGACGGAGACGCACACCAGCGTATAGTGCAAGGCTGACCTCATCTCTATCCGCCGGCAACTCTTCAATCGCCTCAAGTGAGACGCAATAGACCCGCTCGGCGCCCGCAAGGCGTGCTGTTACGGCACAATCAAGAGCCACGGAGCCACCGCCAATTACTACAAGGTTTTTTCCCTTCACAAGGGTTGCGAACTTTTTGCGTCTGGGACTATCTTTTGCACGGGCGAGAAATTCATTCCAGAGGTAAACGCCCCTTGCGTCACTGCCCGGAATGGGAAGTTTCTTTGGCGCATCAAGCCCGACGGCAAGGAAAACCGCATCGTAATCCTTGCGGAGGAGTTTTTCAAGGGCATCCTTCCCATTGATTGACACACCGCATTTGAATTGAATACCAAGGTCGCGCAGGATGCCCAATTCGTGTGCGAGGACTTCATCCGGCAGACGGTGGGGCGGTATGCCATGGCGGAGGATTCCGCCGGGCTGGGGCGACCTGTCAAACACCGTGACGCTGTAACCTTTGATGGCGAGATTGGCGGCGGCGGAGAGCCCTGCCGGTCCTGAGCCGATAACGGCGACACGTTTATCCCCCGGCGCCGGCGCGTTAAAAACCTTCAGCCCCTCCTTGCGCTCATAATCCATCAGGAATGCCTGAATTTCATTGATGTGAATTGGTTCATCAAGTCCGGAGCGTGAGCAACCCTTGACGCAGAGGCGACAGGTGGGGCAGATGTGAGCGCAGACGCCGCCGAGTGCATTATTCTGGCGTATGGTTCTGATAGCGCCCTTGATATTGCCCATTTTCAACTGACGGATGAATTTTGCCGGCTGGGTATCCGCTCCGCAATCCGTATTACATGGGGCATCATCGCAAAGAAGGCAGCGATTCGCCTCCATAATTGCCGTCTGCAGATTATACACCCTCTCTTTCATCACATTCTCCATGAAAAGAGACTCCTTTAAAAAGCGAATATATCACACATATATGTCTGTGTTATTTTAATTAAATTTCCCCTCCCGGTCGCCTCTTGATGAATTTTCCATATCCCTCCCGACCCGAGAATTTGCCGTCCTGGACAATGACACTTCCCCGGCAGATGGTGAAATCGGGAAATCCCGACATCTCCATTCCCTGATAGGGCGACCAGTCACAATTGGTCTGCATCTCCTTGAAATCGATAATACGTGTTTTTCTCGGGTCCACAATAATGATGTCGGCATCCGACCCGATGGCGAGTGTTCCCTTCTGCGGGAAGAGCCCCATCAGTTTCGCCGGATTGGTACTGATGAGGGAGACGAAATGGTTCAGGTCAAAGCGTTTCTGGAGGACGCCAGAGGTATAAACTGCGGGGAGGAGTGTTTCCACGCCGGGGAGACCGTAAGGTATCTTTGTGAAATCACCCTTCCACATCGCCTTCTGATTTATGGTGAAGGTGCAGGTGTCCGTTGAGACAATAGAGATGTCCCCCCTTGTTAATGCCATCCAGAGACGCTCCTGGTCTTTCTTTTGCTTGATTTGCGGGCATGTGGCGTAGAGATGCCCACGTTCCCTGTCCTTGAAGACCGCATCATCGAGGAGGAGATACTGTGGGCATGTCTCAGCATAGACATTGATGCCGCGGTGGCGCGCCTGATGGAGAATCTCTGCCGCCTCACCGGTGGACATGTGAACGATGTATAATCTGCCTCCTGTTGCCTCCGCCCAGGTTATGGCGCGCTGAACCGCCTCCGCCTCAATGAAGTTCGGACGGGAGAGGACGTGTCCATATGCCCCCACCTCGTCTTTCTTTTCCAGATATTTTCGTATCAGTAGATTCATGACCTTATCGCTTTCGGCATGGACGCAGATGCGGGCGCCATTTTCCGCTGTAGTCTCAAGGGCGGAGAAGAGGGCGGCATCATCCGACTGCCACCCCTCGGACTCATAAATCATGAACATCTTGAAAGTCGGAATGCCAAAGGCAATGACCTCCTCCATCTCCTGTTTTGTGGGCATGTCCCATTTGATGATGATGGAGTGAAGGGCGTAATCCACGCATACGCGCCCCTTTGCCTCCTTCATGCGCGACTGTATGCCCGCCATCAGCCCTTTTTCTTTATTCTGCATGGCGTAGTCGATAATAGTTGTAATGCCGCCACAGGCGGCGGCGCGCGTCCCCGTGACAAAGTCATCCGCACTCACAGTCCCGCAGAAGGGGAGCTGTAAATGGACGTGAACATCGATTCCGCCCGGCATAACATATTTGTTGGATGCATCGATTACTGTGCAGGACGGCTCACTTACAAGACGACTTCCGATGGCGGCGATATGTTCTCCGGTAATGCCCACATCCGCCCGAAACGTTTCGGTTGAGGTCACAAGGGTGCCATTCCGAATAATCATGTCGAATTTCATTTTTTAACACCTCCTGTTATACAGGCTCATTTTTGAGATGCGTAAAACACTCATCAAGGACATTGATAAGGAAATCGGCGTTGTCTCTGGTGAAACACATGGGTGGTTTGATGCGCAGGACGTTGCCGGAGAGTCCGCCCTTTCCAATGAGGAGTCCCCGCTCCTTTGCCAGCTCCATGATTTCGGCGGTGGCGGCAGGTGCGGGCTCGCGACTTTCACGGGATTTGACAATCTCCACCCCTATCATAAGCCCCATTCCGCGGACCTCGCCAATGGGTGTGTGTTTTTTCTCCAGCCGCTTCAGTCCTTCCAGGAGATGCGTCCCGACGATGCGGCAGTTTTCCTGCAGGTTCTCGCGGTCAATCACTTCGATGGTTGCCATCCCCTGCGCCATGGAGACGGGGTTGCCGCCGAATGTGTTGAAATAAGTTTTGTCCTTGAGAGGTGCGGCAATCTCCGCTCTGGATGTTACAACTCCAAGCGGAATGCCGTTCCCTATGCCTTTTGCCATGGTGATGGCATCGGGGATGACGCCCCAGTTCTGAATGCCCCAGTAGTGCTCGCCCGTCCGCCCGAAACCAGTCTGCACCTCATCGGAGATGAACAGTCCTTTAGCCTTCTTCACAATGTCATACAGGATGCTGAAATATTCTCCGGGTGGCACAACTGCACCGCCGACGCCCTGAATCGGCTCGACAATGAGGGCGGCAATCCGTCCCGTGGTGCAGTGGTCGATGACTGACTGTGCATCGCGGGCGCACTGGACTTTGCATGAAGGATAGGTAAGATTCAGGGGACAACGGTAGCAGTATCCGGGCAGGATGTGATGGACATTGGAGAGTCCCGAAACATTATAGCGCCATGTGGAATGTCCGCAGAGGCTCATGGTGGCGAGTGTGTCGCCATGATAAGCATTGCGAAGGGCAAGGATATCCTGCATTCCGGTGTAAAGGCGCGCCATGAGGATGGCGAGATCATTCGCCTCGCTGCCGGAGTTGGTGAAAAAGGACTGTTTCAATTCAGGTGCGGGCATTTTAGAGGCGAGGAGTCTGGCAAATTTCACGATATTCGGATGCAGGTAAAGACAGGTAGTATGCTGGATTTTATCAATCTGCTCTTTTGTTTTTTGCGTCACATATGGATGGCAGTGACCGACGCTGACAGTTACGATTCCGCCGATGGCATCGAGGTATTGTTTACCGGTGCTATCGTAAACAAACTGCATCCTGCCTTCCACGATTGCAATGGGCTTTTTGTAATACAGCAAATGGTTCGGCATCAGATATTCCCTGCGCAGGGCAAAGATTTCTTCAGCAGAGAGGTCATTATAAACCATTTAATTCCTCCGTTTAAAAATCGCGAATTACAAATTGCGAATTACGAAAGTAGATATGTTTTAGATATCCTCCTTGTTGGCTAACTCTTCTGGGTTTTTTTGATAATTGCCGTTAGGATAGAAATCAGTTCGTTGCATTCGCCCGTGACATCAGTTAATTTTCCGGGCGAAATAAATTTTGCTTCTGAAAGGAGGCGTAGCCAGTAAAGTGTTTCGCGAGCCTCCTTTCTGGCAATAGATATTTTTGATATAAAGTCTGCCCGGCTTTGCCCTCCTTGCGCTTCCTCAACATTGGCGCCGATGGAAGTTCCCGCCCTGAAGAGTTGTTTACCCAGCATCCGACTCATTCCTGATTTTTTTTCTAAAAACTGGCATATGCGTATTATCCTTATAGCAAAATTGAACGTCCTTTCACATATATCTTTTGTTCGATTCATCCGAATTTTTTCGTAATTCGTAATTCGTAATTTGCTATTCGTGATTCATAATTCAATAAGTGGCTCATACGTTTCGGGTCTGCGGTCGCGGAAGAATTGCCAGGTCTGGCGCGCCTCTTTTATCATTTCGAGGTTGAGTGCGGCTGTTATAAGCTCATCCTTGTCCCTGCCTGCCTGTGCGATGGTCTGTCCACGCGGGTCGCAGAAATAGCTCGTGCCGTAAAATTCGCCGATGCGCCATGGCTCCTCCCATCCCACGCGGTTGATAGCGCCTATGAAATATCCGTTCGCCACGGCGTGCGCCGGTTGTTCCAGTTTCCAGAGATATTCGGAAAGCCCCGCCACGGTTGCGGAGGGATTGAATACAATTTCCGCCCCGTTGAGACCCAAAACACGCGCCCCCTCCGGGAAGTGACGGTCGTAGCAGATATAAACCCCGATGCGCGCATGTCGGGTGTCAAAGGAAGGATAACCAAGATTACCCGGTTTGAAATAAAATTTCTCCCAGAACCCGGGCTTGCAGTGAGGGATATGGCTTTTGCGATAAATGCCGAGCACAGTGCCGTCCGCATCAATGACTGGCGCCGTGTTGTAATAGACCCCTGTCATTTCCTCCTCATAGATGGGCGGGATGATGACCATATTGTGCCTTGCCGCCAGTTCGCACATGAGATGAGTGGTGGGTCCTTCGGGGATGCGTTCCGCCATGTCATACCAGCGTTTTTCCTGCTCCGCGCAGAAATATGGACCATAGAAGAGTTCCTGCAGGCACAGTATTTGCACGCCCTCTTTCGCCGCCTGTTCAATGAGGGCGACATGTTTGTCAACCATTGCCTTTTTGATTTTTTCAACCGGCGACGAGACCGGTTCCACATTTTTTGCCTGTATCAGTCCGCACTTCACAATCCTTTCCATTATTCCCCTCCTTCCGCCATCTGCGTTTCATCATTCAACGTTTTAACCCCACGTGCCAATTTTATCCGCCGCTCCTTCTTCCGGTTTGAACCAGCGGTAAGATATGGATTTTTTCCTCGTGTAAAAAATGACGCCGTCTCTCCCGTGGCTGTGCAGGTCGCCGAAGAAGGATTCTTTCCAGCCGGTGAATGAGAAGAATCCCAGCGGGACTGGAATCCCCACATTGACTCCAACCATGCCCGTCTGAATGCGGCACACGAATTCACGGGCATAATGCCCGCTCCCTGTGAAAATGGCAGAGCCATTGCCGTAAGGACTCTGGTTGATGACCCTTATCCCCTCCTCAAAACTCTTTACACGCTTGATGCACAAAACAGGACCAAATATCTCCTCCCGCCCGATGACCATCTCATCTGTCACATGGTCAAAGATGGTTGGACCGAGATAAAACCCTCTGGGAAAACCTTCAACCCTGCAGGAGCGACCGTCAAGGATGAGGCTGGCGCCTTCCGAGACCCCCTTGTCAATATACCCGCGCACCCGTTCCAGGAGCTCCGGTGTCACAAGCGGTCCCATGACTGTCCCGGGGTCTTCTGCGGAACCGACCTTGATTTTATGCGCCTCTTCCATAATCTTTTCCACAAAAGGTTTGGAGATTGCCTCATGCACCACGGCGACGGGGAGCGCCATGCAACGCTCACCAGTGCATCCGAAGGCGGCATTCGCAATCCCCCGCGCTGTTTGTTCCAGCGAACAATCCGGCAGGACAAGGGCATGATTTTTCGCCTGGCAGAGAGCCTGGACACGCTTTCCATTCGCGGCGGCGGTCTCATAAATAATGCGTCCCACCCGTGATGAACCGACAAAGGAAACCGCCATAACTTTCGGGTGTCTGAGAAGGGTCTCAACGGTCTCCTTTTCACCCAGAACCATGTTCACAACGCCCGGCGGCAGCCCCGCATCCACAAGGAGATTCATCATATATGCGCATGAGAGCGGACATCGCTCGTTCGCCTTGAGGACGACCGTGTTGCCGCAGGCAATGGCAATGGGAAACATCCAGAGTGGAACCATGGCGGGGAAATTGAAGGGGAATATCCCCACGCAGACCCCCACAGGCTGGCGCAGTGTGACAAAATCCATACCGGACGAGAGGTTACACACCGCCTCTCCAGCAAGATGTGTGGGGATACCGCAGGCGAATTCCACAATTTCAATACCCCGCGCCACCGAGCCCACCGCCTCGGCAATTGTTTTCCCGTTCTCCCTGCTGATGATGGACGCCAGCTTTACCCTTTGCTTGATGAGCATGTCGCGGAAGGAAAAGAGGAATTTTGCCCGTTCGGGCGGCGGGGTATCTGCCCAGGCGGGAAATGCCTTTGCCGCCGCCTCCACCGCATCCTCCACCTCGCTGGCAAGACAGTTCGGCGTTTCAGCCTGCACCTCCCCCGTGCTGGGATTATATACAGGTGTCCATGAGGCTGTTCTGGATTCCAGCCATCTGTTTGCCACAAACAATTTCAATCTCTCAGTGCTCATATTTCCCCCTTATTAAATGATGTCCAGTATCACTCTGCGGTAAACTATAAAACATTTCTTTTACCTTTATGACTGAGATATTGGTCAAGAAAAAAGAGGGCGGGGAACGCATGGAAAGTAAAAAACACTCAGCGCCTTGTTTGTGGTTTTTCAATGTGATATGCGAAAAAGCGGGTGTTTGTTGCGGCATCCTGGATAATGCGCACCTCCGTTTCATAGAGGTTTTTGATGTGCGATAAGGTAAGAATGGTTTCAGGGGGACCCTCTGCCTGAGAAGAGCCATCCTTCAGTAGGATGAGCCGGTCTGCCAGGGCTGACGCAAGATTCAAGTCGTGCGTCACAAAGAGGATGGATTGACCCGTCTGGATGCGTCTTTCAAGGAGGAGATTCAAGAGGAGGGTAACATGTTTTACATCGAGGTTGGAGGTGGGTT
>JAPLSR010000370.1 GCA_026398545.1 Candidatus Sumerlaeota bacterium
CATCCCCATATCCCGTGCCATGCTGACGGCGGCAAGGACATTCTCATTTCCAACATTCTTATTGCAGAGCCTTTTCCTGAATACCTCATTGCCCGTCTCGATGCCGAGCGAGATGCCGGCACATCCCGCCATGACAAGGAGCTGCAAGGTATTGGTATCGAGTTGTTCTATGGCGGCGCTGATAAAGAAGGGCAGGTTCACCCGGGTGCGATAGAGTTCACTGAATTCTTCAAGAAATTCCTTGTTGGTCGGAAATATCTCATCCAGAAAAAGAACGTTACCGAACGACAACTGGGAGCGAATGGAAAGGATTTCATTTATAATATTGTTCACCGACCTGACACGGTCATACTTTCCTTTTCCCCTGTAAATATCCTTTAACTGCGGCTCCGGGCAAAAGATACAATTATAAGGACAACCGCGGGATATGAGCATCGGGAGGGAGCCGTGGGCGATTGAGACTGTGCGCTCGGCGGGATAAAATGTCCGGTCCGGAAATGGTAGAATGTCAAGGTTTTCAATCAGGGGACGGAAGGGATTTTTCTGGACCTGCAAAAGGGGTGTCCGGAACCAGAAATTCCTGATGGATGTATATTCCTTTCCCTGCAGACAGGCATTCAGAAACTCAACGAGGGCGACCTCCCCCTCCCCCACAACCAGGCTGTCAATACCAGACACTGCCATGACGGCATCAGGATCAAGGGTGGACATTAGACCGCCACTGCAGAAATGGACGTTGAGGTAATCCGCCTTCATACGCGGGGCAACAGCCGCGAGGAAAGAAAACTGACTCGGTTGTATATAATACAAAACAACACGGGGAAGCATTCGCCGCAGACCCTCGGAAAAGACAACAGGATCCGGCATGTCATGGAGAATGGCAACACGCACATTGAAATTATCCCGTCTCAAAACACTGATATAAATCCCCAGCTCCAGCATCGTCTTTAACTGGGGTGGGACATTAATCTGCGGAAACAGGATCAGGATGTCATCCATCATGCCCTCACGCCTCGTTTATTGTTACTCCCTGATTAAGTCGCGATTCCGGTAAAGATACTTGGCACCGGAAAAAAGTGTGAGCATCGCGCAGTAATATAGTAGAATCTTCAGACCGAGGAGATACCACCAATCCGCCTCCATCTGGCGAACGACAATTTTATCCCAGTGTCCCGTGTAAATAAGCATCTGCCGGGCACAGATGAAAATAAGGGTGGCAATAATCGTGATAATCTGGGAGACCATTTTATGCTTGCCCCACCTGTCAGCATGGATAACACGTCCCGCTGAGACGCCCAGCATTCTGAGACCTGTAACAACAAATTCCCGGCATAAGATGAGGATGACAATCCACGCAGGGAAAAGCCCCATTTCCACAAAGCCGACAAAGGCGACAGTCACAAGCATCTTATCCGCCAGCGGGTCGAGCAGGCGTCCGAAATTTGTGACAAGGTTATATTTACGGGCAAGACGCCCATCAATTATATCCGTCATGGAAGCCACAATGAAAAGTAAAAATCCAAAGAACCTTAAAAAAACCATGCCAAGGGAATTTTCCTGTCCATTCCCATAAAGGAGACACACCATGAAAAATGGGATAATCAAAATACGCGTTAATGTGAGTTTATTGGCGATATTCATCTAAAAAATCCTCATTATTACTACATTTATTTGTAATTAACTGGGACAAATGTGGGGATAAGTCAATTGAAATGCATCTCTCTTCCCAAAACCTGCTATATTTCCCTTTGACATCGCACACAATGGAATGGATAATACTGAAAAAATTAAGGAGGGGTAATATGATTGAAAAACTTTCCTGGTTGGGACATGCCTCTTTCAAAATTAAGGGGAAAACAAAAGTTGTGTATATCGACCCCTGGAAACTCTCAGGGAGCCCCGAACCCGCTGATATTATCCTTATTGGACATTCCCACTTCGACCATCTCTCCGTTCCGGATGTTGAAAAAATTCAAAAACAATCAACCGTCATCATTACAACTGCGGATTGCGCTTCTGGACTGAAAGGCAATATCAGAATCATTAAACCCGGCAGCACGGTTATGGTGGATGATATCACAATTCAGGCAATACCTGCATATAATGTCAACAAGGCATTTCACCCAAAATCAAACGAGTGGGTAGGTTTCATCCTGACATTGGACGGCGAACGTCTGTATTACGCCTCTGACACGGATTTCATCCCGGAAATGAAGGCTCTTAAAAATATCGATATTGCCCTCTTGCCGATTGGCGGGACATACACCATGAATGCTAATGAAGCCGCCCAGGCAGCAAAAACCATTAACCCTCGGATTGTCATCCCTTACCATTATGGCGATATTATTGGCACAAAGGAGGATGCTGAAAGACTTGCCTCACTCTATACCGGGGAAACAAGAATCCTCAATCCAATATGAGATATTTTTAAAAAATTGTTGCATTATTTTGCATAGCCAATCATTAATATTGTTAATGGTAAAACATAAAAAGACTTTAGTATTCTTTTATTAAAGGAGGTGAAATGATGAGAAGAGAAAATTTCGGATTCACACTGATTGAGCTTCTGATTGTT
>JAPLSR010000239.1 GCA_026398545.1 Candidatus Sumerlaeota bacterium
AACTACGACCTCAGAAGTATCGTCGTCATGATGAAGCTCCCCGATTTCAAGCCCCAGACCATCTTCAACGCCGTTGAGAAGGAGCTGGCAGAGGAGGGGATGGAAATCATTGACACGCGCCCCTATCTTCAAAAATTTATCCCCATGGCGGGGCTCCTGACACCCTCCCGTCCTTTGACTCCTGATGAAGAGGATGCCATCCGTTTCGGCTATCCTATCGCCAAGTGGATTGCCGATGCCGATATTGGACAGTCCATTGTCGTGGACCGTCGCAAGGCAGTCATCGCCGTGGAGGCTATGGAAGGCACCAACAGTGCCATTGGGCGGGTCGGTGAACTCGGCATCCCCGATTCCATTGTCATCAAGGTGAGCCGCACATGCCAGGACTTCCGATTCGATATCCCTACCGTTGGTCTGACAACGCTTCAGGGGATGAAATACGTTCAGGCGACCGTCCTGGCAATCACAGCAGGGGAGATGCTTTTCTTTCAGATGGACCAGGCAATCGCCTTTGCTGAACAACATGGCATCTGCATCATCGCTGTGGATGACAGGGAGTATAACCAAAAAAACAAAATATCTTAGCCCGCACATCTGGTTATTATTAATTACTTGAGGGGTTATTATGCCTGATATCGCCTGGTATGCCAGTTTTATCTTTCTCGGTCTTTCAGTCTCTGTCGGTATCCTTGTCTATTTGCTATTTTATGTGAAGAAAAAGAAGGGCTCCGGGGAGCAGGAAGAAACGACTCTCAAGGAACTGGAAAAGAAGTATGGGAAGAAGGGATGACAGGGTCGGGAAAGGGAAAGTCAGCACTGGTGTCCGCCTGAGGCGGATTGTGCCTTAGGGGTAAAATAGTTTATTTGAAGTTCCGTTTCAATAATTTTGTGGATTTCCAGTTTTTCCGCCGGTCCTTTACCGAGCGGCGTTCCCCGCCGAATCGCTTGTTTTTGAAAACCACATCCATATCTTTGCGGCGTTCCTTTCTCGCGCGGCGGTCCTTGCCGCTGCGACGCTCCACCTCAGGCCATTTCTTTTCGGCTTCCCTGGAAGGTTTGGACTCGATGGCGGGGGATAAGACTGGTGACACATCGCCTGAGGTTGAACCAATTTCCACCGTGACAGTGGAATCAAGAGGGCTGCCGGGGGAGCTTTCGTCGGGTGAAAGGGCAGTTTGGGAGGTTTGCGTAGAAAGGGATTCCACAGGCTCGACCTTTTGGGAGGATAATTCCTTCGGAATCAGCTCTTTATAAAGACTCAGGAAACGCGGTTCCCCATAAGTATAAATCCAGCCCACAATTTCTGCGAAGATGGTATCTTCATCCTTATCTTTCCGAAGGATGCCAAGTTTCCTCATGAGATTGTTTAATCCAGTGTCAGAGGTGGCATGATTTAGCATTGTATTCAAGACGCGCTCGCCAAAAGAGGAAAAATATTTTTTGATAAAGGCAACCTTCTCCTCTTTTTCGCTGAGCAGGCGCATGTCCTTATTCTTCCGTTGCAGAAAATGGTCACGCTTCATAAATAGAACACCTCTGTATGGAATGATTAATCATTATTTGACTAAGAATAAATATACATGAAAAGCAAAACTTCAATGGAAAAATAAATTGACGCATATTTACAGTGAAATTATTCTCCCGTTTAATAATTGCAGATAGAAGGAGATGTGTGAATCATGGGGATGGGGAAAGTCCGGAGAATCGGTCTTTTGACTGCGGGTGGTGATTGTCCGGGTCTTAATGCCGTTATCAGGGCAGTTACAAAAACCGCGCATAATGATTATGGCGCGAATGTCATTGGCATTGAGGATGGCTATATCGGTTTCGTAGAGGGGCGGGGAAGGATTCTGAGCAATCGTGACGTCTCAGGGATTCTGCCACAGGGTGGCACCATCCTGGGCACGGCACGCGGGAATCCTTTTGAAGCCGCCGGAAAAAAGGAGGGCGATTATTCCTGTTTCGTTAGAGCCTTTGACGACCTCAAGATTGATGCGCTCATATGCACAGGCGGCGATGGCACCCTCACTATGGCGAGCAAACTTTATGAGCATGGCTTTCCCGTCGTGGGTATCCCTAAAACAATTGATAATGACGTTATGGAGACAGATTACACATTCGGGTTTGACAGCGCCGTCACCATTATCATGAACGCAATTGACATTCTCCATTCAACCGCCATGTCTCATCATCGCGTCCTTGTGGTGGAGGTGATGGGGAGGTTTGTGGGTTGGCTGGAATTGGTGGCGGGGGTCGCAGGCGGAGGTGATGTGATATTGATACCGGAAATCCCCTATGAGGAGGGGGTTATCTTTGAGCGCGTCCTGGAGCGCAGCCGTGTGGGGAAGAGGTTCAGCATAGTGGTTGTGGCTGAGGGTGTGAAGGTAAGGGGTAGAATTTTAGGTGAGGAGGAAAAGGGCAGAATTAAGTTTGGGGGCATTGGGGCATATATTTCGCATCTGATTGAAGATGCCACCGGACTTGAAACACGCCCTGTTGTTCTGGGACACTTGCAGCGGGGCGGACCGCCGACAGCCTTTGACCGCATCCTCGCCACAAACCTCGCCGTGAAGGCAATAGACCTCGTGATGGAGGGAAAGTTTGGCCAGATGAGCGCCATCAAAGGTAATCGCATCACATCCGTTCCTCTTGCGAGGGCAGTCCGGAGGCTGAAGGTTGTCCCTAAAAATCATTATATCATTCGCTCTGCCACGGCGGTGGGAACCAGCTTCGGCGTCCGGGAATGAGAAAAATGGCAAGGTGTCGTCCCTTGTCGGAACTGACAAATTATGTTCACGTTCTTTTATTTTTTGAGACTGGTGTTCAACGCAATCAAACGGCGTTAATCCGCCACCACTTTTTGCCCGATTTTCACGCCGGGAATCATAAGCAACCCAAGAAAAAGCGCACCCCAGCCGATGCCGTCATAGGCGTCAAGGAATCTCTCAAGTGATTCGCCAGCCACCCGCGATGTCCCGATAAGCAGTGCCTGGGAAAGAATGAAGAGCACAAGGAACCATTTCACCCGGGGCGAATGTCCGCCTGAGGCGGATATTGTGTAATATCCCATGATGAGTGTGGCGCTGGGTATGTAGGTGGTGAGAAACTGTGCCTTCCGCGCCTCAGGGGAGATGACGAGGAATACTATGAACATCAGCCCGTATTCCCACATGCAGCGTGGAGGAATTCCGGGGAGGTAGGTTTCACTGGCACGTGGACGCAAAAACCAACCCGTTGCGAGCAATATCAGCGCGCAAAAGATTCGCGCAATGGTTTGAGCCTGCTTCCGGTTGAGGTTCACGACATTTATATACATTGGACTGCCGACCTGCTTTGTCTCCTCTGTGGAAATCCTGGATGAGACATCAATGGGCGTGAGAATTGAATATACAAAGGTATGGAGAGATTTTCCCGATACGCCGGCGCTACCAACCATCCGGTCAACCCTGCTTGTGCCTTGCTTGATAAATTCCTTATATAATTCAATACTGCGAGACGGTCCCAGAAAAATCCCCGGAATCAGGACAAAACACACAATCACGCCTGTCATCATCCCCGCACATTCCCGCCATCTCCGCTTAACGGCAAAATAGAGGAGGAAAAAGATTGGCATGTATTTCAACACCCCTGCCATGCCAACAATGGCACCCCCCCGGAAAGGCATTCCCCGCCGCTCAATAATATATAACCCGAGCACAGTGAAATAAAAAACAAGCAGGTTGATTTGCCCCAGCTTCAGGTTTGTCCAGAAAAACCGCAGTGATAATATAATCGGCAGGAGCCACACCCAGGCAGGCACAGAGTCCTTCGCCGAAGGCGCCTTCACCGCCAGGGCTTCAGCGCCGTGAGGCTTCGACCTGCAGGCGGATGTTGCCACCTCGCGCCCCCCCACCATCTCCCATGTCATAGACCAGATGCATAAAATCATGAACACTCCCAGGGCAAACCAGAGGGACTGGCTGATGCCAATGTCAAATAGGCTTAATGGGGCAAGCAGAATGGCATTGAAGAGTGGGTATTTAAATTTTGCCTCATCACGTAAGTAAGGATTTATCCCTTCGCGAATATCCTTTGCGGCAAGATAATGTCGCCGGTAATCATTGCTGATGCGCCCCTTATGAGTGGTGTAATACCACCTTGTTCCGCACATGAGAAGGAAGATAATTAGAAGGATGTACCAACGGAGTTTTGGCATGGCTTGTATTCCTGCAATCTCAAGATTGAGTATTCATTCCTGTTCGTCATACGGCGGGTCATTCAGAAGTCTGATTGCCTCCCCGATGTTGAGGGTCCCTTCATAAAGTGCCTTACCGGTAATTATACCGGTGACACGCGGGAGTCCAAGGGATTTGATTTTCAGGATATCCTCAAGCGTATGAATCCCGCCGGAGGCAATGATATTCATATCCACCGATTGAGCAATGTCCCTGAGGGCGGTGAGATTAGGACCGGTGAGCATGCCATCCCGCAGGATGTCAGTATAAATGATGGTTTTAACGCCCATCCTTTGCAGCTCCTGCGCAAAGGAGACGGCTGTTATCTCCTCCGTGACTGTCCATCCGTGGCTTGCCACAAGCCCGTTTCTGGCGTCCAGCCCCACAATAATGGCAGACTCGTGCTCCCTCAGTTCGCTCTGAAGAAAATCTTTGTCCTCAAATGCACCCGTGCCGAGGATGACATAATTCACTCCGATATTCAGGTAATCAGTTACCGATGTTTTCGTCCTGATGCCCCCTCCAACCTCAATCTCCACGGATGTGGGGATAGCCCGGCGGATTTTCTGAACCATCCCCATGTTCTGGGGATTTCCCATAAACGCCCCGTCAAGGTCAATCAGGTGAAGACGCCATGCCCCAGCCTGCACCCACTTCTCCGCCATGGCGGGCGGGTCATCAGAATACACCACAACGGAATCCTTGCGTCCCTGAACAAGCCGGACGCATTTCCCCCTCATCAGGTCAATGGCGGGAATAATCATGATGGGACTGGTCATTTCTGTTTCCTTTTCCACTGGTCATAGAGCGTCCTGACAAGTTCCTTGATTTCAGGGTTTTTATCCTTTTTCGCCTTCTTCAAAACTGCATTCACCTCTTCCGCATTACCCAGCTGGACATAGCGTCGCAGTGCCTCCATGCGTATATTCAGGTCTTCTTCAGGGTCGGTGCAGAAGGGGAGGAAATGTGGCAGGATGGTGACGCCCATGGAGGCGAGTTTTTCCCGCGCATCCAGACTCATAAGCTTGTTATCTACATCATCATAATTGGCGGCCGCCATGACTAATTCCCTCATGGATGAAAGGCGGGGCGGGATTGGTGTGACTTTGCTCAGGCGTCTTTTGCGAATCTCCTCGCCGTTGGGACGGAAGGTATTTTTATTTTGCTCCCACCACTTGTTCACCCGGGCAATCGTTCTCTCGCGGCGCATAACAGGGGTATAGGGAGCATAGTCCAGCTCCAGACCCGTGATGGCGGAAAGAGCGCGGCATGACTCGGCAGC
This sequence comes from Candidatus Sumerlaeota bacterium, assembly GCA_026398545.1. GTDB lineage: Bacteria > Sumerlaeota > Sumerlaeia > MWCT01 > MWCT01 > JAPLSR01. The sequence goes on from JAPLSR010000239.1 coordinate 5,497, forward strand.
GAGGGCGCGATTCTTCTCCCGGGTCTTCTTGACGACGTAGCTCACCCCGCCTCCGTAATCCAGGGATGCCATGGCAAGCGCCGCATTAATCTTCATATATTCCGCGGACGAGGAATCAAACACCTCCTTCAGGGTGGGAAGGGCGCTTGGGTCGCCGATGAGTCCCAGTGCATTGACGGCATTGAAGATGAGGAACTGCTGATAGGTCTTTTTTTTCCCTTCCTGGGAGGAGGGCGGGAGGTCGCGGCAATCATAATCTATAAAGGCGGTCTGACCTCTGGGAAAGTCGCCGCTGACAGTTCGTATAAGAACCGGCACGGCAGGGGCATACTGAACCTCCGCCAGTTCCTGTATTGCCATAATGAGGAGCTGTGTGAATGGTATTGCGTTCTCGGCGAGTTTCTGTGGGTCAAGAGGTCTCGAGGGTCCGTTCTCGATAAACGCAACAAGGTCGGCTGGCGCGGTGGATACCCCCATATTTTTGAGAATCCGGGAGGACGTTTTTTCCTGTGCCACCGCTGGTGAAACGCAAAGAGCGCATAGTAATAAGCAAATAATGAACACCCTGAAAAATTTCATGATTTTTGCTTTCCCTTTTTGCGTTGGACTGTTACTCTTTTACTTTCGATTCCTTTCAAAAGTCAATACCGCTGCATGTGTGGCGCCGAAAAGGCACCAGAAAAGAACCGCCCGCTCCGGCGTGTGGAGCGGGAAGCTGAAGGCTGCATTAACCAGAAGGCAAAGAAATCCGGCGCTGAAGGAGAGAATCCGCCTCAGGCGGACTTCTGTTTCCCTTCGGGAAAATAATGTTTTGAACGCCCCGCCAATGACGAGGGCGACTGCGAGTGTAAAGGTGAGGAATCCAATAGCCCCATCCTCCGCCCATATCTGAAGATAGTCATTATGGGCATGGTCAGCCACACGGTTTTTCAACTCCTCCATGAACCGCGCCACACCGGCACGCTCATCCCGCGCTTCAAGTCGCGCAAGCATGGGGTAAAACTGGATGCGGAACATCCCCTCGCCCCAGCCTATAATCGGACTCTCCGCAATCATCTCTGTCCCTATGGCGTGAAACATTATCCTTTCCTTGATGGATGAGGAACGCAGGTCGGTTAACTCCCTGAAACGCCCCCAGATTGCCTGATTGTATCGGTTAATCGGATTGGGAAAGGAGAAAAGGAAAATGGTCAGGGCGGCAACACAGATTAGAAGTCCGGGAGCCCAACCCATCCGCTTGAGGGCGCCCGTCCGCCTGAGGCGGATGAAATAATAAATAGTGAGCATTCCGCCTCCAGCGGCAATCCCAATAAGCGCACCCCGCGCGCCCGTGAGAAGCAAGGCTGGCAGGAATATGAGACATAGAATCAGGCTGATAACACCTCTGAGGCGTTTCATCCCAAGCGGTATTTCAGAAAAGGCAATGAGAAGAAGAGGCGCAAGATAACTCCCGAGATATTCAGGATTCCCAATGGTTGACAGGATATAATTTCGCCCCAGCCCGGCTAAGGCGGATTCCTCATACACGTATGGAAACCACCGGTTGAGAAAGGGGATGCGCGCATACTGGCAGAGGCCATAGATGGCAACAAGCGCGCCGGAAAAAAGGAGGACCGACCGTATCTTTTCGAAATCTGCCACTCTCCGACAGATGAGGGGGAATGTCATCACAATCACAAGGAGGGGCAAGACCTTCATCGCCTCCCTCAGGCAATATGCCGCCTCGCCCGAAAACAGGGATGAAATGAGGATGGATGCGGCATATCCAAGTATCAGGAGACGCACAGGGTCTCTGGTGAAGGGATGTTTCCCGCGAAATAAAAAGAGGCGAATGACGCAAAGCGCCGCCGCAGTATTCCCGAGAAATCCCACAAGGAGAAATTTTACATGTAAGACCGTCTCCAGTGTCCTGACATGGGGGATAAGAAAGAGCGGGGTGTAAAGCAAAAGTAAGAGGATGAGGCAAAAGATTGCCTTATCCAGGAATTGCCCGGCCTTCGCAGCCGCTTCGGCGGAGTAGGCATTGGACCTGGAATGGTTGATTTCGGGTTTCATTCCTTGAAGCGGAACTTAATCAGAGTCCAGAGGGCTGAGAGTCCATCTATCCAGGTAATCTTCTTGCCCTCGGAAAAGTCCCGTCCGCTATACGTTATTGGCACCTCAAACACCCTGTATTTTCTCTTCAAAATCTTCGCTGTTACCTCAGGCTCGATATTGAAACGCCTTGATTCAATCTTCATGTCCTTTATGACGTCCCGACGGAAGGTTTTGTAGCATGTCTCCATATCGGTCAGGGTGGAGTTGTAAAGGATATTGGTCACAAGATTGAGAAACATGTTTCCCATCCTGTGCCAGAAGAGGAATGCCCGCCCTGAGCCCTTGAACCGCGAGCCATAAACCACATCGGCATCCCCGCGCAAAAGGGGTTCAAGGAGTATTGAGTATTCCTCCGGATGGTATTCAAGGTCGGCATCCTGTATGATGACATAGTCGCCAGTGATGTGTTTGAGACCGGTGGCAATGGCGGCGCCCTTGCCCCGATTTTTTTCATGAAGAACAACCTTGATGTTGGGTCGTCCGTCAAACTCCTTCAAAATCTCCCTCGTGCCATCCGTTGAGCCGTCGTCGACGATGATAAGTTCCTTCTCCAACGGGACTCCCATGACGCGCCCGATAATGGTCTGGATTGTCTTCTTTTCATTATAGACAGGCATGATGACAGAGAGGAGCACGGCTCATTATTCCATTTATTGCTGGATTTCCCGCAAGAGATAAAACAAAAGACGACCCTAAGCATGATGCGGGGTGAAGTCAACAGGAAGATTTGCGCAATGGTTGATAGGGCAGGGACTCCTGAAAGTAGCAATGTTCATTCGGACTAATTCTTTTTGTCAGGCAGTCTTAATGATGAGTTTTTATTTTTCAAAAGCCCCAGCGGTATTCGCTCATGAAGATTTGATTTTTCGAGCCGTCGGATTGATACCATATGATAATCGCATTGCCATTGTTGTCCATCGCCACCTGAGGATTTAAGGCATTCTGTCCGTCCGGGCTGATGTTGTCGGAGATGCTGGCAGGATGCGTCCAGACGCCACCCCGATACTCGCTTTTAAAGATTTGGGTTTTCGAGCCGTTGGATTGATACCATGTGATAATTGCATTGCCGTTACTGTCCATCGCCACCTGGGGATTTGAGGCATCGGCTTGCCATCCGTCCGGGCTAATGTTGTCAGAAAGACTTGAGGGATGAGTCCAGACGCCACCCAGATACTCGCTCTTAAAGATTTGGTCATTCGAGCCGTCGGATTGATACCATGTGATAATCGCATTGACGTTATTGTCCATTGCAACCTGGGGATTATAGGCGCCCTGTCCGTCCGGGCTGATGTTGTCAGAGAGACTTGGGGGATGAGTCCAGCCGCCACCCCGATACTCGCTCTTAAAGATTTGGTTATTCAAGCCGTCGGATTGCCGCCAGGTAATGATGGCGTTGACATTATTGTCCATCGCTACCCGGGGGTCATAGGCGTTCTGTCCGTCCGGGCTGATATTGTCTAAGAGACTTAAGGGGTGCGTCCAGACGCCGTTCCGATACTCGCTTTTAAAGATTTGGTTTTTCGTTCCATCGGATTGAAACCAGGTAATAATCGCATTGCCATTGTCGTCCATCGCTACCCGGGGAGAAAGTGCATCCTGTCCGTCCGGACTGATGTTGTCGGAGATGCTGGCGGGATGAGTCCAGACGCCGCCCCGATACTCGCTTTTAAAGGTTTGGCTTTTTGTTCCGTCGGATTGAAACCAGGTAATGATGGCATTGCTGTTATTATCCATTGCAACTTGGGGACCATAGGCGTCCTGTCCGTTCTGGCTGATGTTATCGGAGAGGCTGGAGGGATGAGTCCAGACGCCGTTCCGATACTCGCTTTTAAAGATTTGGGATTTCGCGCCATCGGATTGATACCAGGTGACAATCGCATTGCCGTTATTGTCCATCGCCACCTGGGGAGAATATGCAGTCTGTCCGTCCGGGCTGATGTTATCAGAGAGACTTGAGGGATATTTCAAATGCAAGGTTCCAAGCCGGTAGCGTTGCCCATTGACAATTAATTCAACATTACCTGCGGCATTGACATCGAAATATGCATTGGCACCCAAATTCATCCGGTCGCCCGGATTGTTCAATGCCCCCGCAAGCCCAAGTGCCTTGGTCGCAGTCGTTGCAGAATCGGCGGTTGTTGCGTGCCCCGCATTCATGGCGTTTATTGCGAAACCTGCCGATGTAATCCTCATCCGATTTGCCAGATTATCTCCTGCGATGTTGACATTCAGCCAGACGGAATCGCCGGAAAAAACCGATTCGGGAATCAGGTTGCCCGGATCATCGCCGATGAGGGTGGAATAAATCCCGTCGGCATCGGGTGTAACCGAGTCCATGTCGCTGAATCCGGCACCGAGTTGATTCCCGCCCGTTTCGGCGTCCCAGAAAGTAAAGGTAACCTCCACGGGTGTTGTAATGGGCTTCCCCTGTTTGTCGGTCAGCATCCCCTGATAGTTAATCAGGCGCGGTGCCGCAGAAAGGCTCATTGCAAAAACCATAATTGCCAACGCCAATAACAATGTTTTCGCTTTCATCGTCGTCTCTCCTTTTTAAAAATATATGTGAATAAGTATGTTATCCAGTGCGCTTTGTATCTGCCTTAGGTGGACGGTAAATCTTTCTGCCTCCGGCGGACTAATTCTTTTTGTCAGGCAGTCTTAATGATGAGTTTTTATTTTTCAGAAGCCCCAGCGGTATTCGCTCTTGAAGATTTGGTATTTCGAGCCGTCGGATTGCTCCCAGGTAATGATGGCATTGCCATTGTTGTCCATCGCAACCTGGGGTAAATAGGCGCCCTGTCCGTCCGGGCTGATATTGTCTGAGAGACTTGAGGGATGCGTCCAGACGCCGCCCCTATACTCGCTCTTGAAGATTTGGGTTTTCGAGCCGTCGGATTGATAACAGGTAATGATGGCGTTGCCGTTATTGTCCATCGCAACTTGGGGATAATAGGCGTCCTGTCCGTCCGGGCTGATGTTGTCAGAGAGGCTGGCA
>JAPLSR010000035.1 GCA_026398545.1 Candidatus Sumerlaeota bacterium
AATTCAGCCGCCAGCTTCGGATGACGGCTCTTCCGGGCAATAGAGAGAAGCTGGACATCAATGGTGCAGGACTCGCGGTCTTTCCAGTGGAGCCTGGGACGAATGACCGTTTTATCATAGACGTCCGGCGAATCCGATTTGACGAGTTTAAGAAATTGGGCGCCGCTGCTGAAGATGGCGAGTTTGCCGCTTTTGTAAAGTTCAATGGGTCGGCGGTGCATAGCGGTGAGGGCTTCACTGGGGACGAGTCCCTCCCTGTAAAAATCTATCCAGTATTTAAAGACCTTTACCGCCTTCGGCGTATTGAAGATGGCGTGTTTTTCCGTGGGGTCAAGGATGGGGACGCCTGCATCATAAAGCATCCCGTGCATAGCGCCCGCCTCTGTATAACCCGGGAAAATGGCGAACTTATCTGTCTTCTTGCGGATAGTCTTTGCAATCTCCCAGAGCTCATCATTGGTTGTGGGGATGTCCTTTTCCGTCAAGCCCGCCTCCTCAAAGATTTTCATATTAATCATGGCGACAGAGGTGGCGAGATACCAGGGGATGGCATAAAGCTTGTCCCCAAACATGCAGCCGTCCCGAATGACGTTGGGGAAGTAGGTGTCCAGGACCTCTTTGGGGACAAGTCCCTCAAGGGGGGCAAGGGTGTTGCGCGGGGCGAAATTCAAGAGCATCTGCGGCGAGAGATTGACCACGTCCGGCGGAGTTGTCCCCATGAAGGAGGTCGTCAGTTTGGTGTCATAATCTGTTGCCGGATAGTCAAGCCACTTGATTTTCACACCCGGATGGTTTTTTTCAAACTCGCCGATGAGCCGCAGGAAGTAATCATCAAACATGGGGCGCAGTTGCATGGTAAAGATGGAGATTTCCGTCACGCCCGGGGCGGGTTTGGTCTCCTGAGGTTTTTCACCGCATTTGCACAGGATGAGAGGGGTAAGGAGAAGTAAATAACAGAGATATTTCCGACCTGCTCGCCGAACAGGTTCTCTGGCAGGCGAGTAATTCATGGCACACTCCTTTGGAAATGCTCATGTTTCAAGGTTGATTCAGTCTTCCAGCCATGAGTGTCCGCATGCGGGGGGATGTCATTTCATCCCCATACTCTGCAAGGCGCGGCGGGCGCGTTCCGCCTCTATTGAAGTCGAGTCCTGGCGGATTATCTGGCGATACAGTTCCGCCGCCTTTGCCGCATCATTTTGAGCAATATAGACCTGTGCAAGGGCGTTTTTTGCGCGGATGTTATCCGGCTCAAGTTCAAGGCTTTTCTGAAAGGCAACCTGTGCCTTTTCATAATATACTATCGCCCGCTGACGCTTGCTTTGATTTTTGCGTCCCAGGATATAGTTTGCCCAGCCAAGTCCGTAATGATATTCAGCGGAATTCGGGTTGTGCTCCACTGCTTTTTCATAGCTTGCGATTGCCTTTGGGTAGTCATCCCTATTGTAAAAAATCTCCGCCTGCCCAAAGTAGAGCTCTGCGAGTTTAGTTTCAAATTGTTTCTGATTGGTGGGATTTTTCCCAATCGCCTTCTGGATAGACAAGATTGCCTCGGAGTAGCGGCGCTGGTCCTGGAGGAGTTCCGCCTCCTTATAAAGGGCGGCTGCCTCACGGTCGGCGGGGCTGATTTGCGCATCCTCCTTTGACCTCGCCAGATTTGTGATAAAGTTCTGGATGGCATTGGAGAAGAAGAAAAAGAAGCCGAGCGAGGTCAGGCACAATGCGCAGAAGAGGAGAAGCCATAGACCGATTCGCACACCCTTCTGAGGCGTTTGAACAACCTGGGGCGGGATAATTTCCTCCTCAATTTCCCCTTCATCTTCCTCCTCTTCGGTCTCCTCCTTTTGCGGGATGGCGCCTTTCTTGAGAGGTCTTTGGTCAAGGGCATCGGCGAGGAGGTCCTTGATGTCCTGCCGGAAGGGCGCCATTCTGATGGCGCGTTTGAAACGGTTGATGGCTGTCTCAATATCCCCCGACTTCAGGGCATTCATGCCATCTTCGGCAAGGACATCAACGGGATTGGTTTCATCATTCTTTTTCATGGCTTTTTGAACGAGACCCAAAATGGAAATAACCACAAAGACACAAGGTCGCAAGTTTGAAACAGGTCAATTTTCATATATTCATGAGGCGCCTCTTGACTTTTGCATCAAC
>JAPLSR010000355.1 GCA_026398545.1 Candidatus Sumerlaeota bacterium
CAAGCCCACAGAGGCAAAGGGACATGAGGGCACACACGCCACCAACAATGTGTAACATTCTTTTCATCAAATTGTCTCACCTCCTTTCACATTCATTTTTTAAATCATCATTAATTGCTATATTTTTCGTCAATCCAAAAACACTCATCATGGCAGTCCGAAATAAGGCATTCCTGAAAGTTATGAGGATATATGGTAAAATGAGAAGGAAAGAAATGATAGTTGCTAACAAACTTCCACCAAGGAAAACAGGGAGGATAAGCCGATAACTGGATGAAAAGCCAGTATATTTCATACCATATATTGTCACACCTGTAAGAGCAAGAAGGTTGAAAATATAAATCCCGATGAGAAGTGACAGGATGAAACGGCGGTTGGTAAATCGTTTTCGGCATCTTATCCCGGAAAAGACAAGACCTGCAATAATTGCGATGGAGAGCAAAAAATAATATGGAAACAGAATAGTTCTATAAAGATAATCGTTTATACCAATGGAATGATATGTGGCAATGCCGAATAGGGTGAAAATTATGAGCGCACTAATAATACAGATAATAGGATGGCGGCGGGGCGCCACCACAGAGTATAGCCATAGGATTGTCAGACTCAAAGTCAGCGCCATTCCAGTGGGATAAAAGGGTTTTAATGGAGGGATTTTTCCTACGATGAATAACCAGAGATAATTTAACGCCAGCGGGATGAAAAGCGCCAATATTGCGTTACTCCTGGAAATGGCGCTCACCAGAATTAAAAGCACAACCACCGCCGTCATGAGGAATGGGAAATTTTCAACCGAAAAAAACTTGGTGGGCTTCCAGTCGAATGAAATGAACTCGCTCTCTTTTGCCCCGAGGGGACCAATATCCGCAATTGCCTTGATTTTGAGCGTCCCTGCAATTTTTCTTGGTACTCGCCATGAGTACGCGCAGGTGCCGCCTCAGCCATACTCAAAATTTCCGGATTGAATCTCCCTGTCGCCCTGGTAGATTACTGCACGAGGCGGCTGTTTTGGTTCTTTAGCGCTAAGAGTGTAATCATTATTGTTATTATCAATAAGGCGGTATGAGAGCTGGAGATAACGACCATTCTGACCGGCAACCACAATGCTCTTCAGCGGAGCGCCAACTGTGAGGGTTACAGGTTTTCCCCTTACCACCTCAAAATTGTGCAGTGATATATCGCAGGTTGCCAGCGGTTTGGATTTCTCGTCTCCAAGAATAGCCCGCGCCTGGGGATATCTACCGGCAGGGATACGAATCTCTTTTCCCGGCGAATCCTGAATGATAAGATTATTGCCTGAAAGATAAAGGCATTTTATATATTGACCGGTGATTCGGACCTCTTCCGTCTCAATCTGCGTTTCCCTGAATGTAACTTTGATGCATGGTTTGTTATCCCTTCTTGCAAATTCGGCGCTGACCCTGAAGGCATGACCGTTCAGGAAGAGAATATCCGGTCGCGGACCGGTCCTGTTGGTCATCAAATTATAAATAACATCCTCACCAGAGGGGTCATTTTCCGTAATGACGAAAAGGTAGTCCTGCCCCTTCAAGTCAATCTTGCCGTCCATATCATCCGCCACGATGAATTTATATTTTTTACCATAAAGCTCAATCAACCCCTCCCATCGTGAATGAATAGTGGCGAAACCCGAAAAGCCATTTCGTTGGAGATAAAACATAGTATTGATGAGGTAGGAGGTGGATGTATCGTTAATCTTCAGGGGAATGCGGAACTCAAAATACTGGTAGTTGGACATGCCGTAAGGTTTTGCAGAATACTGAGGGTCATCCGTCAGGTCAAGATTTCTATTCAAGTCGAGATAAAGGGTTCTTTTTGATGCATTCAAGGCAAAGGGGATGGGGTTTTTACCATCGCCAATGCGCATGACACTGCGAAAGATTCTTCCCTTGTCAGGGAAGGGCTCTTTTTTGAATTCAACCCCAATTTTCGGAGGGATTTCAATGCTAATAGGGGTATAGGCATTATCCTTGAGGTGTAGAAAGAAGGAATATTCGTGCAGGGTTTCGGTGCCGCTGGTTTCATTGTCAATGCCTTTTGTCGCCCCCATTGCCGCAGGATTCAGGAGGAACAGGGGGAGAAGATAGATTACACCGCATATTTTAAAACGCAGTTTCAAGGTTTTATCTCCTCATCGCTCATTGAATTACTTTTCATGCAGAATTCACCATCCTCTTATTCACAACCGGACACGCACGTTTACAATCATGACAGACGATGCAATCAGGCGTTCGGTTGACAGGTATTTCTTTAATCGCCCTTTCCGAAGGGCGCACATTCATCGGGCAGGAGCTGTCGCAGCTCTGGCACGAAACACACGCATCCTTCGGCAACCGCACAACTACGAAACTGATGTAATTCAATAGCGCCATAATTGCGCCAATCGGGCATATCGCCTTGCAGAATGACCGGCTGCTCCTGATGGCGAAATATATCACAATTATTAGAACGCCCCAGCGCACAACTGTGGCGGCGCTGATGGTTGCAAATCCACTGGAAATCAGATAGGGGAGAGAGACCTGCAGTGTGGCAGCCGGACAGATGCGGCAGAAGGAATACATGGTGGATTCGCCCGCCAGAAATGGAATCAGCAAAACCATGAATAATAAAACAAGATATTTGCCCGATGATGCCCATTCGGGAAGGGCAAACTTCCTGCCCGGGATTTTGTGCAGCACATCCTGAGCCAGCCCGAAGGGACAAACCCATCCGCAAAAGAGCCGCCCGATGAGCACCCCGAAAAGGAGCAGCATCCCTGCCACCAGAAATGGAAAAATATGGTAGCCTGAAAAATGAACCAGGACGCCTATGGGACAGGCAAACCACGACAGGGCGCAGGAGTGGCAGCTCAATACCGGATTGCAGAACCACTTCGCCTGCGGTCCCCATGAACTGTGCAGAAACAAGAGTGAAATTATCTGTACTGTTTTTCGCCTGATTCCCAAAATATTTTCCTTTGCATTTATTCATCCGGCGACCGCCCTGGCCGCCCAGTATCTCTACCTTCAGGTAGGACAGGGGCGACGTCCAACTTTTTCAGCACGGTTATACGTGCTGATAAGCCTGTCCCCCTTCCTGATGACGCCTGAAAAGGTGGCGTCAATCACCACCTGCCTCTCCCTCACCCGGTGATAAAAAATCGCCTTTTCATCATCATAAACCTTGAGCAGGCGGGACATCCCCACGAAAAGAAAGACGAGTGAGATGAGCAGGGTGATGATAGCAATAATGGCTGTAAGATATTTCCTCATTTATCAAATCAACTTTTTCCGATAATCCGGGGCAAGTTTCCGGTCATTGCCGATTCTGATAGTCACACCGATGGAATCCAGATAATCGAGGATTGCAAGGGCGTATTTTCGTGACGACCCGAGTATATATTTAAAGTCGCCCGAATTCAAGGAACCTTTTTCCAGAATAACCCTGACCACCTCCTCCTCCGCACGTTTAAAACTGGAGTAACTCAATATCACCCTTCTCTCAAGACGGAGCAGCCGCCCTGCATTGCACAGAAACTCCATGAGTTTTTCAGTCTTGTCCGCAGGGAGGTTCAATTTTTGCGGGAGTTCATCGGGGCGCGGCGACTCAAAGCCCGTCTCCTCATAGATGCGGAGGATGCGTTCAAGCGTTTCCTGTTCCGAGTTTTGCAGTTGGGCGGATGGCGCATTGAGTATGAACATGCTCCCGCGCCGATGTATCAAATCTTTAATGGACGGCTCATCTTCAATCCTTGTCCAGAGGGCATCATTCCAGGAGAATCCCTGGCGCAGCTCGGCGTCCGTCAGGCTGAGGGCTCCCTGTTCATCCACCGCCCGCCTGATGCGTGTTGCAATCTCATTTATGCAGGAACGATAGGAGTCAACATGTATGAAGAAGTCCGGGGACAATGGTATAATGCGATTTTTTTCTATCAGGCGCGGCAGGAGTTCCCTGATAACATCCTCAAGGATAAGCAATCCGATTGAAATCTCTCTCAATGTGGCGCCGGTTTTCTTTTCCGTTATCAGGAAATATTCAACCCGCCGCGCAAGCCTCTCATCGCCTTCAGGGGCGCAACCTTCAAAAAAGGCGAAGTGAGATTGTAGTGAGGCGACCAATTCCGCCTTTCTTGGGCGCGCCTCGCCTTCACTGACAGCCGCAATTTCCCCTCCCGCAATGGTGGCTGTCGGTGTTGGACGCCGGATGATGAATCGGTCGCCCGGGGCGGCGACAATCGCCTCATTCATGACAACCGTTCCGAGGAGTTCCCCGCGCTGGCTGAATTTCTCCTCGCCGAGCAGATAAATTTTGCCCGATTGCTCGATTGTGCCTGTATGAAATTTGACCTCCTCCGAGTTGCGGAGCGGTTTTTTCAAGCCCGGCACAGGCGTGATGCGCAGATGAAAAACTGTTGCTGACCGTAGATATCCCGGTTGACAGAGGACATTTCCGCGCTCAGGCGGCTTTCGGTTGAAATCAGGGATATTCAGCGCCAGACACTGCCCATAACCGCCTTCAGTGGCATCCCTGAGGAAACGCTGAATCCCGCGCACGCGACCGCGGACATGCGCCGGCACCGTCTCAACTTCATCGCCCACCTGAATTGCCCCGTCCACCGGTATGCCTGAGACGACAAACCCGAAACCGGGTCTG
>JAPLSR010000222.1 GCA_026398545.1 Candidatus Sumerlaeota bacterium
CATCGCCAATAACAAGGTTGCCGAATGTGTAAGCCTCAACAAAATAAGGGTCAAGGTCAGTGATAACATCAAACAGGTGGTAGATAGGCTGATAGTTTCTGTCCGATTCCCAGATGCCGCCAAATGCCTGGATGGAGCGCAACCAGATAAAATCCGCCATGAAGCGGTCGTATCCGAGTGAGATGAGGCGGATATTTCTGCCCGAGGGGAGATAAAGACTCTGCTTGTAAATCCGGGGCTTTGTCCTTATGATATTCAATTCCCTGTTCTGGATGAGGAGGGCAGGGGTGAAGATGGCTATAAAAAGAAGGACACGCCAGGCGCAATTAAAGACAGCCCGGCTCAGCCGTTTCTCACACGGCAAAATAAGTGTCTGTTCTCCCCTTTCTGGTTCCATAGCCCTGCCCGCTTATTTAAAATTCCGTCTCCGGAAGATATGAACAGCAAGATAGATTACCGCCACGGAATATAAAATCCCGTAAATTATCGGATACGGTTCTATCCTGACCTCAACTGTATCCACTGCAAGGCTGGTGCGCCGATTGAAAAGCCACAGGTTGGGTGTGACATGGGCTGCCAGCCATGCGAAGTCGTATTTTATCTTGTTTGCCAGAGTGGTCAACCCCTTTCCCTTGAGACGGTCGGCAAAAATGATAATATCGGCATTTAAGCGCCCGATGACGAATGTCAAAATCGTCAGCAAGGCGCTTAAGGTCGGTGTGGAAAAGGATGAATACAGTATGGCAAAGGCGGTGATGATAGCCATCTCGAGGCAGCTATAGAAGACAAGCGGCAGGATATCAGCCGTGGCATCAGCCCTGTAAACTAAAATCAATGTCCCCAGTCCCCGCGCACCGGAAAATATTATGGATTTTATATAATAAAATAAATAGGTAAAAAAGGTGGGGGCTATCCATTCTCCGTGAGGCAACTGCGTCCAGAGCGCCTTGGTTACTGTATCATCGCTCATATGCTGCTGGTAATAAATAACGGCGAGGAAGAAAAAGGTCATTATCATGATATTGACATAAATGGTTAGAAGGAGCCCGAGATATTTCCCGATGAGGAACTGATGGCGGTCAATGGGTTTCGTGACAATAGTGTAAATGGTTTTCTTATCAAGCTCATTATAGACAAGTCCGATGCCCACAAATATGGCAATCAGGAGTCCAAAGAAGCTTATGCTGGCGGTGCCAAGGTCTTTGATGACGCGGTCGCGGGCGCTGATGGTGAGTTCTCCCACAATGCCGGAACTCGCCATGATTAGGAGGGCAAAGACAAGCAGGATGTAGAGGATGCGGTTCCGCACAGCCTCTTTGAAGGTGTTGAACGCAATGGCAAATATCTTGCTCATATCACATAAACCCCCACAATATATAAAAAATACGCCGTCACTATCAATCCATGACAAGCGGTCACTGCTGCTTCTCAATATTCCTTATAAAATATTCCTCCAGTGTCTCGCGCCGCGGCGTGTAAGAAACAAGGCGACCCGGGGAGTTGATTATCCTTTTGACCATCTGCTCCGCCAGGTCCTCTTTCTCAATGACAAAAAGTATGGTCTTTGTGCGGCGGACAAATTGCACACTTATCTTCTCCAGCTCACCCACAAGGGCTTCAGGAACATCCATCGCCTCAATTTCATACGCCTTGATTCGTGCAGAAAGGATTTCATCTAAGGCTCCCACATTGACGAGGGCGCCTTTCGAAAGGATTGCCACACGGTCACAAATGGCTTCCGCATCAGAGAGTATGTGAGATGAGAAAAAGACTGTGGCGCCCCTCTCTTTAAGGGATAAAATCAGGTCTCGCACCTCCTTGCGCCCAAAGGGGTCAAGTCCCGACTGCGGTTCATCAAGAAACACAATCCTGGGGTCATTAAGCAGCGCCTGAGCAAGACCGATACGCTGAAGCATCCCCTTGGAATATCCCTTTAGGGGAAGGTCGGCGGCGGAGGTGAGTCCGACAAGCTCCAGGAGCTCAGGAATCTTCTTGCGGCGCTTCTCCGCACCCATGCCGTATAACTGACCGTAATAGTTTAAAAACTCATACCCCTTCAGGTAATCGTAGAAATACGGGTTTTCCGGCAGAAAACCAATGCTCGCCTTCACAGACTTGTCGCCGAGCGGTTTACCCATCAGCGTGGCAAAACCGGAAGTGGGAAAGATAAGTCCCATCAGTATCTTGATGACAGTCGTCTTGCCCGCGCCATTCGGACCAAGAAGACCGAAGATTTCCCCCTCATTGACGTCCAGAGTAAGGGATTTCAGGGCGGCAACCTTGCGGTTCTTCAGGCGAATCTTCAGACGTCCAAACTCCGTCCCGATGACGTCACGAATATAAATCTTTGTCAGATTACGAATCTGCACAATCGGAACAGGCATATCAACCTCCCTGGAAAATCTGTTTCCGAATTCCACATGCAAAATGTTTTATAAAATACCTTCAGCACATTCCAGGACAGAGAAAAGATGTAACGAGCATGACATTTTACAGTCAAGGACAAGATTGCGCCAATTGCCTTTCTATCAGGAAATCTTAATTGTCATATAAGAATATGAAACCGCCGATAAATGCCGATGGACACTGTTCCATAGCATAATTTTTCATCTGCGTTCATTGGCGTCTTCGTAATCATAGAGTGTTAAAAAAATCATTTTACATGCGCTCCCACAGCTTCTTTTATCACGACGACTTACACAGTCCAAGATGTAAGTTGATTATAATCAAACATTTTTGTATTTTCGTAAAACCTGAGGGCGCTACCAATCTGTGAAATATTTCACAAAATAACCCTTTTTTCCCTTGACAGTAAACCCTCCTCTCAATACCAAATCCACACAAGTTTTTTCAAAGAGAGGTGAAAATTATGGAAAAACGTCTCCTTCTCACACCGGGACCAACCATGGTCCCTCCCGAAGTCAGCTCCGCTGAGGCACAACCGATTATTCATCACCGCGCCCCTGATTTTGACCCCATTTTCATGAGAGTCCAGGAAGGTCTGAAGTATGTATTTCAGACCCAGAATCCCGTGGTGCTTCTTGCCTCATCCGGCACAGGCGCTATGGAATGTGCCCTCACAGGCACATGCTCCCCAGGTGATAAGGTCATCTGTGTTGAGGGCGGCAAGTTTGGAGAGCGCTGGACTGAGATTGCAAAGGCTTTTGGCATGAATCCCATTCGGGAATGTGTTGAATGGGGAACCACTGTCCAGGCGTATCGCATCAAGGAGCTTCTGGAACAGAACCCGGACACAAAGGCGGTCTGCATAACCCATTGCGAGACATCCACCGGTGTCCTCACGGATATCAAGGCGATTGCCGAGGTGGTCTCAGGAACAAATGCCATTCTGATTGTTGATGCCGTGAGCAGTCTCGGCGCCGAGGAACTCCACACGGATGAATGGAAGATTGATATTGTTGTGACAGGCTCGCAGAAGGCGCTAATGCTACCGCCCGGACTTGCCTTTCTAAGTGTCAGCCCGCGCGCCCGGGAGATGGCGAAGCAAGCCAGGTCGGCGTGCTATTATTTCTCCCTCAAGGCATATCTGAAGAATATTGAGAAGAAGACGACACCATATACCCCGGCGATCTCACTGATTCTTGCTTTAGACAAATCACTTGAGATGATAAGGAAGGAAGGGCTGGAAAACATCTGGGCGCGCCATGCCAAACTTTCCAAAGCCATCCAGGCTGGCGTTCAAGCCCTCGGGCTTAAAATATGTTCACAGGTCGCGTCACACGTGGTCACCCCCATCTGGGTCCCGGAGGGAATTGACGGCAAAGCCATACCGAAAAAACTCCGCGACAAATATGGCGTTACGATTGCCGGCGGCCAGGGACAGTGGGAAGGAAAAATCATCCGCATCGCCACACTGGGTTATGCCACCATGTTCGACGCCACA
>JAPLSR010000173.1 GCA_026398545.1 Candidatus Sumerlaeota bacterium
ATATTTTCCCCATCAAGTATGATGAGACCACTCTCTGGGTAGCACTTTCCGACCCGCTTAATATCCAGACAACGGACGACCTCGAACGCATAACTGGCAAGAAGGTCATCGGAATGGTTGCACCTGAAGATGAAATCAACAAGCGCATCAAGAGATACTATGAGGGCAGCGAGGTCGTTGACATGTATGAGGGACTCACGGACCACCTTTCCGGGGATAACAAGGGCTTGCAGCAATATGAAACCATTGACCTGGAAAAACAGGATATTAACCAGCCCCCGGTGGTCAAATTTGTTGACCTGATGTTCAAGCAAGCCGTGCATGAGCGCGCCTCAGATATCCACATCGAACCCACACGCCAGGGTGTGACTATCCGGTTCCGCATTGACGGTCGTTTAAATGACATGCCTTCACCACCGAAGAGGTGGCAGAATGCCATCATCTCACGTCTGAAGGTTCTTTCAAGCATGGACCTGGCAGAAAAGCGCATCCCGCTTGACGGCCGTATCTTGCTAAATCTGCCAGAAAAGAAACTTGACCTTCGCGTCTCCTCGCTCCCCTCCATCTTTGGCGAAACCATCGTCATGCGTATTTTGGACCAGAGCGGCGTCATGATGGGTCTGGAGGATGTCGGATTCCTGCCGGACAATATCAAGATTTTCCGCAACCTGATCCGTGCGCCGAACGGCATCATCCTCATGACCGGCCCCACAGGTTCCGGAAAGACCACAACACTATATGCCGCCCTGTCCACACTGAACAACCCCGAGACCAAAATTATCACGATTGAAAACCCTGTGGAGTATATGATTGATGGCATCAACCAGATTCAGGTGAATCAGGAGATCGGGCTGGACTTTGCGCGCGGATTGCGAAGTGTTCTTCGTCAGTCACCGGATGTCATCCTGGTGGGGGAAATCCGCGATATGGAGACGGCGGAGATTGCTGTGCGTGCCGCCCTCACCGGCCATCTGGTCTTTTCCACACTCCACACAAATGATGCCGCCAGCTCCACCATCCGCCTGATTGATATGGGAATCAAGCCGTTCCTTGTGGCATCTTCACTGCAGGCGGCTATTGCCCAGCGTCTTGTGCGTACCATCTGCAACTATTGCAAGGAGCAATATAAGCCTAAGGAGGAGGTGATGGGGGACGCCGGTCTGAACGTCAAGAGATGGGAGAATGTCACATTTTACAGGGGCAGAGGTTGTGAACGTTGCAATAACACGGGCTACCGCGGCAGAACGGCTATTCATGAGATATTTATCCTGTCGCTCAGCACGCGCCAGATGGTCATCCGAACCGAGCCCGCCCTCAAGATAAAAAAAGAGGCACTCAAGCAGGGCATGCATACACTCCGCATGGACGGCATGGAGAAGGTCCGGCTCGGTATAACAACCATGGAAGAAGTCATCCGCATCACCCAGATGGATGTGGAATCTGAGATTTAATGGCATATAAAGTCAAACGCTTTTCCGGGGTGTTGTAATATGCTGGATATGAACCAGATGTTGAAGATTATCGTGGAACGGGACGCCTCCGACCTCCACTGCTCGGTGGGAAAACCCACCGTCATGCGCATTCATGGAAAACTGGACATTGTTGACTCCGACATCCTGGTCCCTGA
>JAPLSR010000071.1 GCA_026398545.1 Candidatus Sumerlaeota bacterium
ATGCAGGGTCGTCCTCCGCAGAGGCGTGAGTCTGTTATCACATGGTTTTCAATTTCTTCCTGAATCATTTTTTCACCCTCTATGGTTAAGAAAAGATATTTGTGAAATATTCGCATTCACAATTTGATATAAGGTCATGCGCAGTCAAGATTAAATCTGCGTTTATTCGTGTAAATCCGTGTCTATAAATTAACTGTTATAACTTGAATTTTTCATGCAGGCGGGAGGCGACTTTGTCGAGGGCGATGCGCTCTTGCTCCATTGTGTCCCGCTCGCGGATAGTCACTGCCTGGTCGGAAAGCGTCTCTACATCCACCGTCATGCAGAAGGGCGTGCCGATTTCATCCTGCCGGCGGTAGAGTTTGCCGATTGCAGCGGTGTCGTCATAGACGGTGTAAAATTCCTTTTTCAGGTCGGCGGTGAGTTTTTTCGCAATGGCGACGAGCTCGGGTCGGTTGGTGAGAAGCGGGAAAACCGCCGCCTTGACCGGCGCGAGGAATGGATGCAGGGCAAGATAGACCCTGGGTCTGTCCCGCACGATTTCCTCCCGATAGGCGTCTGTCAGGAAGGCAAGCATGGCGCGATCAACTCCGCCGGAAGGCTCGATAACATAAGGGATGTAGCGCGTCCGCGTCTCCTCATCAAAATAGGTGAGGTCCTTGCCGGAAAATTTCTGATGCTGTTTGAGGTCAAAGTCCGTGCGGTTGGCGATGCCTTCCAGTTCCGACCACCCGATGGGGAAGTTATACTCCACATCCTTGCATGCGCGGGCGTAATGCGCCAGCTCCTGTTTCTCGTGCGAGCGGGTGCGCAGGTTTTCCTTGCGGATGCCGAAACGAAGATACCAGTTAAACCGCTCATTGACCCAGTATTCATACCATTCCTCATCCGTGCCCGGCTTGCAGAAGAATTCAATTTCCATCTGCTCGAACTCGCGTGTGCGGAAGATAAAGTTGCGGGGCGTAATCTCATTACGGAATGATTTTCCAATCTGTGCGATGCCGAAGGGAATCTTCCGCCGCATGGTGTCCATGATGTTTGTGAAATTGACGAAAATTCCCTGCGCCGTTTCGGGGCGGAGATAGACCAGGGCGGCTTCATCCTCGACCGGTCCGATAAAAGTCTTGAACATGAGGTTGAACTGGCGCGGTTCTGTAAGTTCGCCCCCGCATTCGGGACATCGCTTCCCGTGGAACACATCCCCTTCGACAGGCTCCACGCGGATATGTTTTTCCTGCGGAATGGCAAAGACGCCGGAAGTGAGTTGCGCCTTCGCAGACTTTTTACTTTCAGCGTAAAGAGTCTTGCCTGTGTCTTCCCAGTCATCCCCCTCCTTCTGTATCAGCACCCGGAACTTGTGGAAATCCTTTTCCTCAACATGGTCAGCCCTGAATCTTTTTTTGCAGACCTTGCAATCCACAAGCGGGTCGGTGAATCCTTCAACATGACCCGAAGCAAGCCATATCCGCTGGTGCATCAGTATGGCGGCATCAAGTCCTTCAATATCATCCCGCTCATACACGACGGAGCGCCACCATGCCTTTTTAACGTTATTTTTCAGTTCCACGCCAATTGGACCGTAATCAAAAGTGCCTTGCAGTCCGTTGTAAAGGTCACTGCCGGGAAAGATAATCCCCCGCCTTTTGCAAAGGGATACCAGCGTTTCCATCTTCACTTCACTCATCACTTCTCACTCACTTCTTCCGGGATGACTCGGCTGTCCGCCTGAGGCGGACGGGGAGAGGGTTACAATGGCGGGTGCGCTGAGATATTTCCTCGCCACGCGCCGCACATCCCTGCCCGTAACTGCCGTAATCAGTGCGGGGTATTTCTCATCATAATCCAGCCCCATGCCATATGCATGGAACCATGCGAGGTAAAATGCCTGTCTCAGATTTGTCTGATGGGCAATCAGATATTTCCCCACGATGAAGTTTTTAGCGCGAGCAATCTCATCCTCCGGTATCTTTTTTTCCGCAAGCTCCTCAAAAATGCCTCTCATTGCCTTTTCGGCAGGCATGAGCGTTTCGGGACGCGTGCCGATATATCCCATGACGGAGCCATGCAGTCTGAGGTTGTGATAGAAGGAGCCCACGGCATAGGCGAGACCCCGCTGGTCGCGCAGTTGCACGAAGAGCCGCGATGCCATCCCCTCGCCCAGAAGGGCGCAAGCGACCCTCAGCGCCGGATAATCCTTGTCACTCATCGGCACACCGTTATATCCAATTATGATAAACCCCTGCTCGAGGGGTTTTTTGACATCCGCCTTGCGGAGCGTTGGTTTTATTGTCTTGGTGGTTGTGAAGAGATTCACACTCCGGGACGGACGGGAGCCGAAATGCCGCATGAGGCACTTTTTAACCTTGTCATATTCTACATTGCCCACAATTGAGACAATCATATTTTCCGGTTGGAAGTAGCGCGAGTGAAAATCGATAATGTGCTGGCGTTTAAGAGCAGCGAGGGTTTCCGGACTTCCTTCCGGCGGTCGGGAGTAAGGGTCACCTTCATACAGCAATTCACGCAGTCTCCTCATAGTCAGGTAAAATTTGTCATCCTCCTGCAGGTGGATATTGGCGATGGCATTCCGCCTCTCCTTTTCGACCTCATTTTCCGGGAAGGTGGGGTTGAAGAGGATTTCCGCCATGAGTTCCAAAACGCGGTCCAACTGGTCCACCGTTGCCTCAACGGAGAGTGTGGCGTAATCCTCGGCGGCATCGGTTTCCATTATGATTCCCTCACGTTCGATGGCGAGGGCGAGCTGTGCGGCGGTATAATGCTCAGTCCCTTTCATGAGCAGAGCCTGGACAAGGCTGGTGATTCCATTCTCCTCGCTCCTTTCATAGGCAGAACCCGCCCTTATAATGCACACAACGCCAAGTATATTGGTTGCCTTTGTTTTTTTGTGAATAACCGCCAGCCTGTTTTCGAGATATTCCATTCTGACCTCTCCCCGGATGTTTGCATGTCCGCCTAAGGCGCATGAAAGTGCGATGAGCAAGAGTGCGACAAATGTCCGCCTTAGGCTGATTCGGATGCGCTTCATTGCAAAGATTGAAAAAACCCTTTTACACCGGATTTTCAAAAAGACAAGCCTTTTTCAATGACCGCCCCCCTTTTTGCAATACAAAAAGTGTTGAAGACACACCGTGGCGGGCGGAAGGGTGTTGTCCGCCTGAGGCGGACGCTTATTCCGAGGCGCTCTTTCGTGTGAGGGACTCGATACTGAGGTTGTAGAACCGTATCTTACGCCAGAGTGTGGAGGGATTAATGCCAAGAATGCGCGCTGCCTTTTTCTGGTTGCCGCCGGTTTTTGTGAGTATGAGGCGGATATATTCGCGCTCCATCTCTGCAAGGGTCATTTCCTGTTCAGGGGAGAGTGTGTCGCCGGTTGAGAGGGGTAAGGATGGGGCGACGCTTTCCAGTTTTGCCTTTTGTGAAAGTATTTTAATCTTGGCAAGTTCTTCAATATAGAGACTGCTGTTTGTGCCCATAACAACGGCGCGCTCAATCATGTTTTCCAGCTCCCGGATATTTCCGGGCCAGTGGTGTTCCTTCAGGATTGCCATATCCTCGTCTGAGAGCCGGCGGATTTTCTGGGGGGTTCTCCGGCTGAACTTATTCAGGAAGAAGTTGACAAGGAGGGAAATATCATCTCTGCGCTCCCTGAGAGGCGGGATGTAAATGGGGAGGACGTTCAGTCGGTAGTAAAGGTCTTCGCGGAACATCCCCTCCTGTATCATCTTTTTCAGGTCGCGGTTGGTGGCGGCGATGATGCGCACATCCACCTTAATGGTTTCCGTCCCGCCGACGTGCGTGAATTCTTTTTCCTGCAGGACGCGCAGGAGTTTGACCTGTAGCTGGGGCGAGAGGTCGCCAATCTCATCAAGGAAGATGGTTCCCTCATTGGCAAGTTCAAAGCGCCCCATCTTTTTCGTGTAGGCGCCGGTAAAGGAGCCCTTTTCATGACCGAACAGGTCGCTTTCGAGGAGCGTTTCGGGAATTGCCGCGGAATTGACTATCACAAAGGGTTTATCACGCCGTGGGGAGTTGTAATATATTGCCCTGGCAATGAGTTCCTTGCCAGTTCCGTTTTCGCCGATGAGGAGGACGGTGGAATCTGCGGAGGCGGCCAGACGCGCATGGCGCATCACGCGCAGCATCCCCTGGCTTTTGCCTATGATGCGGATATTGACCTCATCGCCGCCTGGCGCCCCTTCTGTCCCGTCCCCGTTGGTCAGACCGAAAATGGGTGAGGCGCCTTCCGCCAGGTTGACAATCTTAACGCGGCTTTTCTGGTTCCGCGCCCCGTCAAGGATGCCCTCCTTTTCATAAATCATGTGCAGATGGTGGATGGCGGCGGGATTGGCAGGGTCCTGCTGGAGAACCCAGTAAAATTCCCCTATTGCCTCCTCCGTCTGCCCGTTGCCGTAATAGGCGCGTCCAAGGTTGATATGGATGTCGATAAGCTCCTCGCCGGTGGGGAGAAGGTTCATCAGCTCCTGATAGGTCTCAATGGCGCCTGTATATTTTTCCATCTGGAGATAGAGGTCAGCCATGTTATGGAGGGCGGAAACCTTTTCATCATTCAGTTCATAAGCTTTTTTAAAGTGGTGGAGCGCCTCTTCATACTCGCCCTTTTCCTTGAGGACAAGTCCGAGGTAGGTGTGGCATTCGGAGAGGAAGTGATTCACCTCGGGGAAGATGAGCCCGAGGTAGAACTGGCCGGGTTTGAAACTGACCGGTTCATCCACGATGGAGCGCAACAGGAGGCGCGCCTCGTCAAGGCGGCGTTCATTCAGTAGAAGAAGGGCGCGGTTGTATTTAATATCTATGAAATTTCCCCCGAGCATCTCCGACCTGTCATAGCATTCGAGCGCGCCTGTCAGGTCGCCGCTGTGAAGGTAGGCATGACCGCAGTCTTTAAGGGTTTCCTTGTTTGTGGGGTCTGTGAGACAGGCGACCTTGAGTTTACGGAGCGCCTGGTCATATTTCCCCTCGCAGAAATAGCGTATGCCATCCACGTAGCTCTGATGAATCTCAATTATGCTGGCGCCGCAATAAGGGCAGAAATTGACGCCTATCGAAATATCTTTTTTGCATTCAGGGCAGAGCATGGCTCGGAATGCTCCCACGGGGTTTGAGGCTTGACTTCTTTTGCGCCTTGTTTTTAAAAACATACATATTTATACAGGCGCCGTGCAATATTTTTTTACGGGTGACTTCATGCATATTCGCCGCGTCCTTGTGGATAATGTTAACCTTGATGAGGGGACGGTGCTTACCCTTTCTCCGCAGGTGAGCCATCATCTGACGCATGTCCTGAGACTGGGCGCCGGTGATGCCGTCATCCTCTGTGATTGTGCGGGCGGCGAGGCGCGGGGGGTAATTGAGTCCATTTTACGGGGCGGGGTCAGGGTGCGCATCATGCAGAGATGCGAACCTCCAGCGGGCGGCCGCGAACTAACATTGCCCGTTGCCCTTGCCATGCCATATCTCAAGTCTGATAAGCTGGAAACGGCACTGCGCATGGCATCAGAGCTTGGCGCGGCGGCATTTTATATCTTTCACTGCCGGCGGTGTGTCCCGGGACGGATTGAGTCGGCTGTGGCGCGCAAAAAGGAAAGATGGCATGGCATTGTGCGTGAGGCGGTGCGCCTTTCAGGTCGGACAGTGGTTCCTGAGATTTTCGGTCCTTTTTTATTCGAAGAGATTATGGATGAGATAACACCCCAATATAGCGTCATTCTGCCATATGAGGGTGGCGGCTATCCCCGCATTTCGGAGGTTCTGCAGGGTCTTTTCCCTGAAGGTGGAAGGGGAGGGGCGAAGGTGAACGGCATCTGCCTGGTGACGGGACCGGAGGGCGGGTTTGAGCCGGATGAGATTGAGGCGGCAAAGGGACATGGAGTCCTCATTTGTTCCCTTGGGGCGCGCATCTTGAGGGCGGAGACAGCGCCCATCGCCGCCCTGTGCGCCACACTTGCCATGACAGGAGAAATGTAATTTGCCAGAAGAAAAAGAAGAGAAGCGAACCGCCCCGCGCGGGCGGAAGCTGAGTCCGCCTCAGGCGGGCAGGAGGATAGCCTTCATCCTGTTACCGGCGGTGATGCTCGCCCTGTTGGCAGAGATTATTCTCCGAATTCTCGGGCTTGGCTCTCCCCAGATTGACCCCACGGTCTATAAAAATGTCCCTGGAGACCTCACACCCCGTCAGGATATTATCCAGGAGAGTCCCGCCGTGGGCATCTCATACCATATTGCCATCAATGAGCAGGGATTCCGCGGCGCCGGACGTCTCCGACGTGAGCGCCCCTGCCGAATCCTCTGCCTCGGCGATTCATCGATGATGGGACACGGGCTCGATGAGGGATACACCGCCCCCGACCTCCTCCGCGGCTGGTTTGAAGATGACTTCCCCGGCGTCTTTGACGTCATTAATGCCGCCTCCATCGGTTACACGATTGATGATGAGATGTCATATATGAAGGAAAAGGGCGCCGCCCTGAAACCCACGCTCGTCGTCCTTGAGATATTTTACAATGATGTCACGGAAAAGAGGTGGCGCTCCGAGGCAGGCTGGACATCCCAGCGTGAGTTCAGGAAAACCGCAGTTCCCTATACTCCCCTCCGCTCCATCCTGCTCAAATCCTCACTGTTTCAGGCGCTCCGCACCGGCATTATCAAAATACTTGTCAGGACCGGACGCTACTTCCCCGCCAACCGCACAGACATGATGGATATGTCAATGTATCCCTCCAGACATCCCGAGGCGTGGAAGGAGTATGATTTTGTCCTGCTCCAGCTTATCCAATTCCTGAAAGAGAGAGATATTCCCCTTCTTGTTGTCATAACCCCGCATCAGTATCAGATGCATCGGTGGGGTT
>JAPLSR010000214.1 GCA_026398545.1 Candidatus Sumerlaeota bacterium
AGTGATATGCTGATGGATGCCAAGGACCGCCAGACTATTCTGGAGCGTGTGATGACCTTGTTATTTGAGATTTTGCCGGCGGACAGGGGAGTCATTCTGACAGGCGTCTCAGAGGCGCAGTTTCAACCCGTTATCGTGAAATACAGGGGAGATGCCCCTGACATCTCTCAGGGTATCGCTATCAGTCGCACAATTATTGAACGAAGCGCACGGGAAAAGATATCCATCCTGAGCCGTGATGCAAAAACGGATGAGCGCTTTGAGGGCTCGGAAAGCGTCTTGATGTATGATATTCGTTCCGCCATGTGCGTTCCGCTAATAGCCAAGAACAAAGTCCTTGGTGTTTTGCATATTGATACAAGGGAGGAAGTCCGGGCATTCACAGAGGCAGACTTGAGTTTTGTCTCCAGCCTTGCCAATGAGCTGGCACTATCCCTTGACAATCTGGAGATGCGGGAGAGTATGGTCCAGCAGGAAAAGATGGCTGCCATTGGCCAGACCATAACCGGTGTGGCGCATAATATAAAAAATATCCTGCAGCTCACCATGGGCGGGTCTCAGTTGATGGATAAAAGCCTGGATGAGGGTTCCCTTGAAAATGCACGCTCCAGCTGGGAAATCATCAAGCACGGTGAGGATAAAATCAGCAAGTTTATCAGGGATATGCTTGACTTCTCCCGCGCCGCCTCCGGTCGGAAAAAATTATGCAATATCAACAATGTTATCACCGAGATTCGCGATTCGGTAAAAGACCAACTGACCAAGAAGAATATAAGGCTGGACATCTCTCTCAACCCCGATATCCCGGACCGTCATTTGAGTGAAGATGGGATGTATAAATGTCTGATGAACCTCATTATCAATGCCAGTGAGGCTATAAAACATTCAAACGGCGTGATACGGATAACAACCATGCCCGGGGAGAATGAGACCGTTGTAATCAAGATTACGGACAATGGCGAGGGTATTCCTCCAGATGTCATGAGCCGGCTTTTCACCCCCTTTTTTACAACGAAGGGCTCGAATGGCACCGGTCTCGGTCTCTGCACAACGATGAAGGTTGTTGAGGAAAATAACGGGAAGATTTCCGTGGAATCGACATTAGGTGAGGGCACCACATTCACCATCGTTCTTTTTTCCGAGGAGACCAAGGTTTCTGAAACCTGAGCCTGTGTGATATAAAGTAAAGAACATGATTTTGAACCTGCCCCGCATACGGAGTGCCGCGCATGCGCCGATATATCCTGACCTCCCTTGGTTTATTTTTTCTCATGAATGCGTGGGCAGGTGAGGTCTCATTTTTCCCCGCCTTTTCCTTCCAGCACGATGCAACCACATCCCTGACGGAAGTCAATCTTGCCTTTCCATTTTTTCATTTTTCCTCAAGGGATGGGGGGGCTGAGGCGCGGGTGCCAATTCTCTTCTCTTATAAAAAGGATGTCAGTACGGGGAAGATTTTCTGGGACCTGGTGTGGCCTCTATTCACCTATCGTTGTAAGCCGTCTATGGAGGGAGGCGGAACACGCTCCCAGTACATATTTGCGTTTTTATTTTCACAGTCTTCGAGAGATGTTCAGGATGATTCATATCGGAAATGGACATTTTTCCCATTTTTTTACACCGGTTCTGA
Organism: Candidatus Sumerlaeota bacterium; assembly: GCA_026398545.1. Lineage (GTDB taxonomy): Bacteria > Sumerlaeota > Sumerlaeia > MWCT01 > MWCT01 > JAPLSR01. Next base: position 1,631 of record JAPLSR010000214.1, read on the forward strand.
TAAAAACAATCACCGCCACATGATTCTTTTTCCCTTCTTCTGGTATGCGCAGGATGCCTATGTCTATCTCCCATTTCCATCAACAAAGCCGCAGAGCTATTTTGCATTCTTGCCATTTTTTGGAGATTTTAGAAATCTGGGTGGAAATGACCGCATCCTGACCCTCCTTTGGCCCCTCTTTATCCGGGTGAGTAATCCATCGAACCAGAAATATCATTTCCTCTGGCCCTTTTTCGCTTATGGGAAAGGTGATGGATACAACGCCCTGAAGATGTGGCCGCTTTTCAGTTATGCCCGTAAGGAGGGGGAATACACCCGTTTGAATTACATATGGCCCCTTGGATATCACAGGCGAACCATCTTGAAAGATGGAGGCGTCAGGGCATTTGACATGCTGTTTCCCCTTTTTCTGCGACAGCGCACCCCCACGGAAAAATGGGATTATTATTTACTTTATGGCAGGCGAGAGACGCCCAAACGCTCCCAGTGGGGCATCCTTGGGCCTTTTTTCAGCACTGTTCGTTACAAACCCGCAGGCGGGCGGGGCTATAGTCTTTTACTTTCCATTTTGAAATATGAAAACGGCGATGATGAGAAGGTCAGGCAGTTTTTTCCCCTTTTCGGTTACCGCACACGACCCAAACAGGTCTTTTATTACTTTCTCTGGCCGGTCTTCAGGCATAAGACAGATGACTTCGGCGCCTATACTTACAGCAGGAGTTACCTCTTCCCATTTTACATTGCAAGGGATATGGAGTGGCAGGACGGGAGATGGGAGAAGAGGAGGGTGGTGTTCCCATTCTTTGGCAGTGTGAGGAAATCTGACGGCTCCTGGAAAACCTCATCCATGCGCCTTTTTTATTACGACACAGCCGATGCAATAGACAGGAACTGGAGTTCCCTCCTGCCCGTTTATCGTTCAGATGGCGATGGACGGGGGAATTTTTCCACACGTGTTTTTGAAAAACTCTATCATCGGGAAGTCAGGAATGGGTATGACCTGATGGAGGTAAATACCCTTATCTTTCAGTGGAAGAGGACGGGTGAGGTTCGGGAATATAATCTCCTTGGTGGAGTCTTTGGGCTGAAGAAAAGTCCGGAAGGGACATCGCTGAAGATATTCTTTCTCCCTCTTTAAAAACGTGGAAAGTGACCTTATCATAATTGACTGCATTGAAAAGTTACGGGGATACCTTTTTTCCCTCGCCCCATCTCTTGAGAAAAAAAGGGAGAGCCTTCTTTCATGCCACCTGGTTATTGAGCCGCCGGAACGTATCTGGGAGGCTTATGTGGCGGTATTTCTGCAGATTGATATGGATACCGCGGCAGGACGGCGCAAGGTTCATCGGATAATCAGGCAGATTAAAAGCGAAATGGAGAACCCGAAATCCACGGGGGAAATTCGTGAATTGCCGGAAAAGGAGTATAATCAGCTTTTGTCTGAACGGAAGGCGAGAATTCATAACGGTATCAAAAAGCTCGGGACGTTTATGAAGAGGGTGATTTCGGGAGGGATGTTGAAGGCGGTGGTTGGGCTTGTGCGGCGCGGCTGGATAAGACTATTCCCGGTCTGGGAGGAATCAAGGCGTATCGCTTTCTGAGACTTCTTGGGGCGCCGGTGGCGGTGCCGGAATCTCCAAAGCGGACATTACTCTTTCGCCTCGGGTGGATAAAGGAGCACAAGTCAGACTCCGAGTCTCTCAAAACTTACCAGGATATATGTTTCAGGGCGGCAAGATTATGCGGGGAAACTGTTCACAGCCTTGATTATCTTCTGGGTCTTTTTTCCGGTAGTGAGAGGGCAAATCTTTCCGCCCTCCCTGTCTGTGGAAAAAACCCATATTGTGAAAAGTGCGACCTGACAAATTATTGTGAGTATTATCGCTTTTTAAAAGAGGAGAGGCAGGATCTTGTCAAACATGTGCCGATTGTATCCTGGCTGCCGGGAGACCAGCCGCGGGAATGTCTTGAACGGCTTGGGGCAGCCTCGCTCTCGGATGCGCAGCTCCTCGCCATCATTCTCCGAACTGGCAGCACCTCCCTTTCCGCCCTTGACCTCGCAAACACCCTCCTTCACGAATTCAGTTCCCTCCGCGCCATTGAGGAGGCATCAGTCAATGAACTCTGCCGCATCAGGGGGATTGGACGAGTCAAGGCAATTGAAATAAAGGCAGCCGTGGAACTGGGGAAGCGGTTTATCCGTGAAAAGAAAGGGCAGCGGAAAGGGATTGAGGAGAGCCAGGATGTATTTCATACATATCGCCTGAGGTTCACCGGATTGAATCAGGAGACATTCGTCATGCTGATACTCAACAGCCGAAACCAGGTCATGAAAGAGGTGGAGGTGTCCAAGGGTTCGCTGAATTCCTGCACAGTGCATCCGCGGGAGGTCTTCAAGGAGGCAATCCGCGAGTCAGGCTCAGGTGTTATCTTCATTCATAATCACCCAAGCGGAGATTCCTCTCCCAGCCGTGCGGACATCATGCTGACAGAGAGGCTCAAGAAATCGGGGGAGATTCTTGGCATCCGTGTCCTGGACCACATTATTGTTGGAGAAGATGTCTATTACAGTTTTGCGGATGAGGAACTTTTATAATGGAAAACCTCAGGGAAAATGATATTTTTACTTGTGCGGATTAAAATTTAGCCGTATGTTTATTGCGAATTTTACTAAAGTTGGGGGGATGATTATGAAAAACAACGTCTTTGCAATTGTTTCTATCATGATTTTTCTGTTTGTATCCGGCTCTTTGATTGGCGAGACGGCGCAGAAAACAATACCGGTTAACACCATCGACCAGAAGATGATTGACCAGATTGTGACCGTGGGTGGTCGCATTGTCTCCGTTCTTGCCCCACGCACGGAGCAGGCGCCTTATTCCCTCTATCTTACTGACGATACCGAGTCAATCCGGATTGTGGTGTGGAAGAACGTTTATGATGCGCTGACAATCAAGGAGAAGCTCAAGGCGGATGCCAGGATTTTTGTCACCGGCACGGTGAAGGATTACAGGGGCAACCTGAACATCTATGTTAATGCGTCAACCGATATCCGGATGATGGATGGCGGCGCCGGTTCCGGGAAGGATGAGGCAACAAAGACATCCGCCGTCACACCTGCGCCTGTGGCGCCCGCGCCCGCCGGAATTCTTTCTCCCGGTCAGGTCAATGCCTCCATGCTTGAAAAGACCGTGACTGTTCAGGGTGTGGTCAAGGCTTATACGCCGGCGAGGTCTGAGCGTGCGCCCTATTCGGTGGATTTGAAGGATGATGCGGGTGTCCTCCGTGTTGTCTACTGGAGCGATGTTTCAAAAGTCCTGAGTTTTACGCCTGCCCCTGGACAGACCCTTCGCATTACAGGTCAGGTAAGTGAATACAGGGACAACCTTCAGCTGAGGGTCAGGGGTGCGGCTGACATCAAACAGGTGGAGATGGGTGCTGTTGTTCCAGCCGGCACTGCTCCTGCGGTATCCCCCGCAGCAGCCGGGACAACCACCAAACCCCTGGCAGCCAATGTGCCCCCCGCTCCTGCTGTCGCCACGCCCGCCTCACAGGTCATTGCCCCTGCGCAGATATTGTCGCCCGGCAGTGTTACAAAGGAGAGTGTCGGTAAGACTGTGAAGGTGAAAGGAAAAGTTGTGAACATCAGATCTTCATGGATGGAAACCGCTCCCAATACGGTTTCCATCTCGGATGGTGCGGGAACCATTGATTATGTTTACTGGCCTGATGTTGATGCGAAGCTTACTGCAGAACAGAAGCCTGTGGTGGGGAAGACTATTATTGTGGAAGGGGAGTTGTCGGAATTCAGAGGGAAGCTTCAGGTCAGGGTGAAATCTCCGGGGAAAATCACTTTTTAATGCTGCGCTCAAGGAGGGGGCAAATCTCGCTCTCACCGGCGCTGTCAGTTTGTATGAGCGGCGAAACGAATTAGAAATAAATCTCAACAGGGTCGTGGATATTCTCTCAGTGGAATAAGAGGTTTGCAACGCACAGGGGAGAGGGTACCCCCTGCATCCGGGTGAAGATATGTCCCTGCATTTCCCGCTCTAAGCAATGTATTTTTCCCTTGCCTGAGGCTAATTCTTTTTTGTCAGGCATTCTAATATGATGCATATAAAAAAGTGAGGATGGAGATGTTTGACTTTCAGAAATTTCCCCACAGGCGTTATAATCCACTGATTGGGGAGTGGGTTCTTGTGAGTCCTCACAGGTTGGAGAGACCCTGGCAGGGAAAGGTTGAGGAAACGCCACCGGATAGTCAAAGTGAATATGAACCGGCATGTTATCTGTGCCCCGGGACTGAGAGAGCGGGGGGCATGCGGAATCCCCCCTACGCGGACTGCTTTGTTTTTGATAATGATTACTCAGCCCTCATTTCTGAATTGCCAAATGGACAATTGGATATTGATAACCTGATTATTGCCAGGAGCGAAAGAGGCATCTGTCGTGTCGTTTGTTATTCCCCCCGCCACAATCTTACCATGGCGGAGTTGGATGTTCTTGATATTGAACGTGTTGTGGAGGTGTGGACGGAGGAATTTATACGCCTTGGCTCGCTCGATTTTATAAATTATGTTCAGATATTTGAAAACAAGGGAGCAATCATGGGGTGCAGCAATCCGCACCCGCATTGCCAGATATGGGCAAACCAGGCAATTCCCACCGAACCTTCACGTGAGCACGAATCACAATCGACCTATTACAAAGCCAATGCGGGGAGATGCCTGCTTTGTGATTATCTGAGGATTGAGTCTGAGAATCGTGAGCGGTTTGTTTTTGAGAATGAGCACTGGATAGCCCTTGTCCCTTTCTGGGCAAAATGGCCCTTTGAAACAATGCTTCTGCCACGACGTCATGCTGAAAACCTCTCAATTCTAAATAAAAGCGAAAAAAAATCCCTCGCTGATGCACTGAAACGCCTGACAACCAGATACGACAATCTTTTCTGTGCGCCATTTCCTTATACAATGGGATTTCACCAATCACCCACGGATGGTGAGGAGCATATTTTCTGGCACATGCATATCCACTTTTACCCCCCTCTTTTGCGCTCGGCAAACGTCCAGAAATTCATGGTAGGTTATGAGATGCTGGCGAACACACAGCGCGATTTCACACCTGAAAATGCCGCGATGAGGCTCCGGGAAATTTCAGAGAATCATTATCGGAGCACAGGGAAGACAGAGAAAGGCTCCAGATGATTAGTAATGAGTATGTTATCATATCATTCAATCGTATATTTTCCCTGCACCCCGAACTAATGTCCTCTGCGCCCGGGCGGGTGAACCTTATTGGCGAACACACCGATTATAACGGTGGATTTGTTTTGCCTGCGGCAATAAATCGTGAAATCAGAATAGCCGCTCGCACCCGCCATGACCGTATCTTGCGCCTGTATTCCGAATCCTTTGCTGAAATGTTTGAAACCTCCCTTGCAACAGGAATCATACCTTCGGGGAAAAAAGGATGGCAGGATTATTTTCTTGCCGTGGTGGATGGCTTTGTCAAAAGGGGGGTGGATGTCCCGGGAATGGATATTTACATCTGTGGAGATATCCCGCAAGGGGCAGGCCTTTCCTCATCTGCGGCTTATGAGGTCTGCGCGACTATACTTTTAAACGCAGTTTGCAATGCCGGACTTTCACCTTGCGAGATTGCCATTCTTGCCCAGGCGGCGGAGCATAGTCCATTTGTAGGAGTGAAGTGCGGCATCATGGACCAGCTTATCTCTGTGATGGCTCAGGCTGACCATGCACTGTTGATAGATTGCCATACACTTGAGACCATGCCTGTCCCCTTTGATTCCTCAAGGGCGAAGATTGTGCTCATAAATTCTATGAAGAGGCGGGGACTTGTGGATTCTGAATACAATCGTCGCCGTGCGGAATGCGAGGATGGGCTTAGAATCATGCGAAAACTGAGCGGTAAGGAATTTCCCACCATACGTCATATCCCCGCTGATGTGTTTGAGCGATTTCAGGAGAGTCTGACGGAAAATCACCGCAGAAGCATCCGCCACAATCTCACCGAAAATGAACGTGTGCATCATTTTTCGAAATGCCTTGCCGGAGGAGATTATGAAACGGCGGGCAGACTCCTTTACGCCTCTCATGAAAGTCTGAGAACGGATTTTGAGATCTCATGTGCGGAACTGGACTGCATTGTTCAGATTGCCTCAAGATGTGAAGGTGTTTATGGATGCAGGATGACGGGCGCCGGATTCGGCGGTTGTGCCGTTGCCCTTGTGGAGCCCACGCATGTTGAGGATTTCGCGCTGGTCATGTCCGTGGAGTATGAGAAGTCCTTTTCCATCCTTCCCGAAATACACGTCACCTCTCCCTCCGCCGGCGCCACTGCTATGGTTGCGAGGTGATGTAACGATGGGAATCTTTCCATGTTGACTTTTGGCAATGCAGGGGCGTTTATGTTTCATATTTCAGTTTTGATTCAAAAAAGGGGTGATTAATTTGATGATTCGCAAGGCGTGGGCATCTGTTAAGACTCACATCATTGCGGGAATTTTTGTCACGGTTCCGCTTGCCGTGACGTATGTGGTCCTGCGGGGACTCTTTGACATTGTCCATAATTTTTTCAGTCCCTTACTGAAATTCCTTGTGATTACACAATATTCACCTTTTCTTGAAGCGGTGATTACATTTTTGTTGGCAGCGGGTATTGTCTATCTCATCGGATTCCTGTCCAAGATAATTTTCGTGGCGCGGCTTATCGCACTGGGTGAGAGGATGGTTTCTCGCATCCCGGTTGTGAAGTATTTTTATATCACCACGAAACAGATTATGGATTCCATCGCCCTGATGAAATCATCCAATATAAACAAGGTGGTGATTTTGGAATATCCGCGAAAGGGGATACTTGCGATGGCTTTTGTAACCGGCGTCATGAGACAGCCGGGCAAGGAAGACCTGATCAATATTTTTGTCCCCTCTACTCCCAATCCCACCACCGGATTTTACCTTTTGGTCTCACCGGAGCAAATATGGGATGTGAATCTGACGATTGAGCAGGGGACCAAGATGATAATTTCGGGCGGCATTCTTTCTCCCGGCGAAATTGAGTTGAAACCTTATGTTTATAAACCGGGAGAGATGAAAAGACCTGTCGTGGATTTACCGAAGGGACAATCTGTTCTTTAGCAAGGATGGGGATGGGATGAATATGAGGTTATTCCTTCATGGATTTTTGTGCATTGTGATTATGTCGTTATGCAGTTGCGCCAATTTGCCATTTTACAGGGATTATGAGAAGAACACGCGGCTCTACCGCGAGGATGTTTTGAATTTTTATGAGACCATTTCTGATTCCTATTTCATCCTTGGTTATGAATATTATGAACTCTCGAGGGAGTTTGGGAAAAAGGGCGACACGGAAAGGGCGACTTATTATAATGACAAGGCAACTCTTTATTATAATCTCAGCAAGGATATGAAAAACGCCGCCGCAGAAATAAGGAAATTTTCCAAAGCCAAATGACCTGTTGGGTCGACACATACAGACGGTTATTAACATGTGGGTGCGCGATTTATTTCGGAGGGAAGGCAAGGGATGATTGAGCATGTAAAGTTTGATGAGAAGGGTCTTGTCCCGGCTATCGCCCAGGATGCCGAGACGGGCGAGGTGCTGATGATGGCATGGATGAATGATGAGGCATTGAGGCTGACCGGAGAGAAGATGGTGGCGCATTATTACAGCCGTTCCCGCAAGAAACTCTGGCTCAAGGGAGAGACCTCCGGCAACATTCAGAAGGTTCAGGAAATCCGTCTTGATTGCGACGGCGATACTATCCTTTTGAAGGTGACGCAGGCGGGAGGCGCATGCCATGAGGGGTACCGTTCCTGTTTTTTCAGAAAATGGGCAAACGGCTCCTGGGCGGTTGATGGTAAAAAAATATTTGACCCTGATAAAATCTATGGTCATAAGAAATAGGAGTCAGGGACGGAAACTGCCTCATTCGTTCAGTGGGAGTGCAAACAGGTAACGGGGCTGTCACGCCCGGCGCATTGTGAAAAATTCTCACGGGCATCGGGGGAATAACGGGAGTTATGCAGAATCTTTATCATCCATCGCAAAAAGAATTTCTGGAAAAGGCGAGAGAGGGGAACCTGATTCCCGTGTATAAGGAGATACTCGCCGATATGGAGACGCCCGTATCTGTCGTGAAGAAGCTTGCGGCGAGTGATTTCGCCTTTTTGCTGGAGAGTGTGGAGGGCGGGGAGACTGTGGGACGGTATTCCTTTTTAGGCGCTGACCCCTTCATCCTTTTCAAGAGTAAGGGGCGTGAGATAGACCTTATTTATCAGAATGATGAAGAGACCTTTAATACTGATAAGACGCCCCTTGATGTCCTGAGGGATGTCATGTCTCGCTTCCGCCCGGTCTCAGATGCCTCACTGCCGCCCTTCATCGGCGGGGCTGTGGGCTATGTCAGCTATGATGAGATACGAAATATTGAACCCCGCATACCGGACAATAATCCCGATGACATGAACCTGCCTGACACATTTTTCATGATTACGGATAATCTCATCATCTTTGACCATGTGCGGCACCGCATACTTCTTGTGAATAATGCCCATGTCCGTGGGAAACCCGAAAAGGCTTATGAGGATGCCATAAAGCAGATTGAGCTCCTCCATGAACGCCTCCGGCTGCCGCTTCCCGTTTCTGAGGCGGAGCACAGGGGGATGGCGCTTCAGGTTGAGTCCAACATGACGGAGGAACAATTCCGGAATGCGGTTGAGCGCGCGAAGGAATATATCTTTGCGGGTGATGTCTTTCAGGCGGTGTTGTCCCAGCGGCTGAAGACCACCTTTCAGAGCGACCCGCTGAATATATATCGTGCCCTGCGTGCCATTAATCCATCTCCTTACATGTTTTATCTGAAGTTTGGCGCATTAAGACTGATTGGCTCCAGTCCTGAGATTCTTGTCAAAGTCACGGGTGACAGGGTGCAGTTGCGCCCCATAGCAGGCACAAGGCGGCGTGGCATGACGCCGGAGGAGGACAGGGAACTTGAGAGGGAACTCCTCGCCGACCCAAAGGAGCGCGCCGAGCATATCATGCTTGTGGACCTCGCTCGCAATGATTGTGGACGTGTCGCAACATATGGTTCCGTCCACGTGGATGACCTCATGGTGGTGGAGCGCTATTCCCACGTCATGCACATTGTTTCTAATGTTTTAGGGAGGCTGGACGCGAAGTATGATGCTTATGATGTCCTGAAGGCGTCCTTTCCTGCGGGGACGGTGTCAGGCGCGCCCAAGGTGAGGGCGATGGAAATTATTGATGAGCTTGAGCCTGTCCGGCGAGGTCCTTATGCCGGTGCGGTGGGATATTTCTCATTCAGTGGAAATCTTGATTCCTGCATCACCATCAGGACCATAGTTATTAAGGGGGATGTGGCTTATATTCAGGCGGGCTGTGGCGTGGTGGCGGATTCTGTTCCGGAGACTGAATACCAGGAGACCATGAACAAGGCGCGGGCATTACTCCGGGCGATTGAACTCGCCGAGGAGGGGCTGGAATAGTTCATCTTGTCCCATACCGGAGGATTTTATAATTTATCAGGTTGTTGGTGATGGTTATGTTCTTCGTTGTCGATAATTATGATTCATTCACATATAATCTTGTCCAGTATCTTGGGGAGATGGGTGCGGAGCTTCTGGTCAGGCGGAACGACAGGTTCACACTTGATGAGGTGGAGCGGTGGAGGCCCGACCATATTGTCATAAGCCCCGGTCCCTGCACCCCGCGTGAGGCTGGGCTTTCCAATGAGGTAATCCGGCGATTCGGCGGCTTCATCCCGATACTGGGTGTCTGCCTCGGGCATCAGTGCATCGGGCATGTCTATGGGGGTGAGGTAATCCTTGCTCCGCAGGTGATGCATGGAAAGACATCTGTTATTCACCATGGCGGTGCGGGCATTCTCAAAGGCGTGCCGAGCCCATTTGAGGCGACGCGCTATCATTCACTGATTGTGAAGCGGGATGGTCTGCCGGAGGAACTGGAAGTCACCGCATGGACGGAGGATGGAATCATCATGGGACTTCAGCACAGGGAGCATCCTGTCTTTGGTGTGCAGTTTCACCCTGAATCCATCCTGACAGTTGCCGGTAAGACCATATTGAAGAATTTTCTACAAACCTGATGATTAAGGTATTATTATTAAACATCGGAGGGCATACATATGATAAGGGAGGCAATCGCTAAATTATTCATGGAGAAACTCCTGACGGAGGAGGAATCGCGCCAGGTTGCAGAGGAGATAATGTCCGGTGAGGCAACACCCGCACAGATTGCCTCATTCATCACCACCCTGCGGATGCGCGGCGAGACTGTGGAGAATATTCTTGGATTCGTGAGGGTTATGAGGGAGAAGGCAATGCCGCTTCCGGTGCCAGAGGGCGTTCCCATTTTGGATACATGCGGCACCGGAGGCGATGGGGCAGGGACGTTCAACATCTCAACCACTGCCGCTTTTATATGTGCCGCAGCCGGTGTGAAGGTGGCAAAGCACGGCAATCGCGGCGTCTCCAGCATATGCGGAAGTGCGGATGTTGTGGAGGCACTTGGAATCAAGATTGACATGACACCGGAGATAAGTGCGCATTGTCTTGAGGAATATAATTTTTGCTTTCTTTTTGCCCCTTTGTATCACAAAGCCATGAAACATGCGATTGGACCCAGGCGCGAGATAGGCATCCGCACCATCTTCAACCTTATCGGACCACTATCTAATCCCGCTGGTGCAACCTGCCAGGTTATCGGTGTCTTTGCCCCGGAATTAGTTGAACTCTTCGCAAGGACGCTCGCCGGACTTGGCACAAAACGTGCCATTGTTGTCCATGGCTCGGCTGGGCTGGATGAGATATCTCTTGTTTCGGACTCAACAGTCGCCGAACTGAGTCCTGATGGCAGTATTAAAGTCTATCCTGTGAAACCGAACGATTTCAACATGCCGAAATACAGGCTCCTGGACATGCTTGGAGGCAATGCACAGGAGAATGCGAAGATTATCGAGAAAGTTCTCTGCGGGTCGGAGGGGGCGCGAAGAGACGCCGCCTTGCTGAATGCCGGTGCCGGACTTTATGTGGCAGAGAAGTGTAATTCCATTCTTGAAGGGATAAACCTTGCGCGCAAGACAGTTAGCTCCGGTGCCGCGTTTGCGCTCCTTGAGAATCTGCGAAAATTTTCCTCAGCCATTTCATAAGAATTACTTACTGCGTGATGGCTTGAGGATTTTATAATTCTCACACAGAGACACAGAGACACGGATAGATTAAGGCGACTTTTGAAGACCTTCCTGAAAGAAGTCCTGAGGGAAATCCGGTGTCTCATAAAAGCGACTGTGCAAGCTTTTGAAGTTCAATCCATAAGTCTTCAGCGTCGGGATATCTCTCATCCCTGTTTTTCTCAAGACATTTCATGATGATTGCCTGGAGTGCATCAGGGATGCCATCTATAGGTTCGGGCGACACATGGAGATGCTGATAGGCAAGGTCGCCTTCATAAAAGGGCGGTTTGCAGGTTAGGAGTTCATACATGGTGATGCCCAGTGAATAGATGTCGGTGCGCTTGTCCACGAGTATCCCTTGCACCTGTTCAGGGCTCATGTAGAGAGGGGTGCCAATGACAACGCCGGTCATGGTTGCCTCCGCACTTTCCATTATCTTTGCAATTCCGAAGTCTGTGACCTTTACCTCTTCTTCCTTCACCGTGATCATGATATTTGCGGGTTTGATGTCGCGATGGATAATGCCGATGCTGTGGGCATAGCTGAGAGCCTGAGATGTCTGAATCATGTATCTCAGCACTTTTTCGAGCGGGATTTTGGCGCCCGTCTCGCGGATAATCCTTTTCAGGTCTGAGCCGTTAACGAATTCCATGGAGATGTATTTTCGACCCATCTCCTCACCGATATCGTGGATGCGGACGATATTTTTGTGGCTGAGGCGGCGAGCGTTGCGCGCCTCCGCCTTGAACCGCTGAAGTGCATCGGGATTGTTGGAAAGATTATCCGGAAGGATTTTCAGCGCAACAATCTCATCCAGCTCATTATCCTTTGCGCGATATACAATCCCCATGGCGCCGCGTCCCAGCTCCTCAAGGAGCTCGTAGCGCCGCTTCGCCTTTTCCGGAAGGCTGTTCATGATAGTGGTTTTTTCAAAGACCATCGGGTCGCTTGTGGAACCGGCGAGCATTTCAAACTTTATCTTCACATTGCGGAAGTTGATATCCGCCGCAAAGAGGAGGCGGTAAACCTGCTTGGCGCCAACAAGGTCGCGCTTCGCCTCATAGCGTTGCGCCAGGTCATAAAGAATTTCCTTCAGCTCATCATCGATAGACAGTTTCTTGAATTCCTGAAGTGCCAGGTCAAGCATGCCCTTGCGGACAAAGCAATGTCCGAGATATTTGATGGATTCGCTCTCCCAGCGGAAATCCTGCGCGGTTTTCTGGAAACAGCTGATGGCAGAATCAAACTCCTCCTTCACAAGATACAATTTTCCAAGCTGGAAGCGAATCTCAATATCCTCCTTTTCCCCAAGGAGTAATTCATAGAGCTCCACGAGTTCATTCAGCACCTCGTGATTTGTCGGCATGATGCGATACGCCTGTTCAATCGCCTGACGGGCATCCTCTGTGCGCCCCATTATCTTCAGGAAGGAGCCGTAATGGAGATGGGCGAGCGGATTCTGGGGGTCTTTTTTCAGAATCTCCTCATAGAAGGGGATGATTTGCTTCGCCTGTGCGGGGGCGTTTTCAAAAATGGTCTGGCATTCCTCCATGGCTTCCCGGAAGCGTCCGCTCTCAATCATGCGCCGGCAGATATACCAACGAAGTTCGAGGAGCTCCGGATTTTCCGCAAGGAGGGATAACCCATCATCAATGACTGCCCCGCGGGCATTTTCCGAGGCTTCAATGGCTTTATCGAACTCCTCCAGTCCCTCGCTGACCCTCCCATTGGTGATGAGCGCAGATGCCATTATGCGATGGAGTGTATCATTGTCAGGGGCAAATTTGAGAGCCTTTTGATAAAGGTCAAACGCCTCATCATTGACAAAATTTTTATGGGCGTAGGCGAGGGCGAGATTGACGAAAGATTCCGAATCTTCCGGGTTCTTCCTGAGAATTGCCTGATATTGCTGGATTGCCTCATCTAATTTATTGCTCTGGAGGTCGGCGAGCGCCATGATATGGGACAACTCCTCATCACCGGGAATCTTTGAGAGGAGATGGCTTGCGAGCCTTGAGGCGTGTTCAAAGTTTTTGTTTTCGATATAAGCCTTCACCAGCTGTCGGCAGATGTCATTTCGGCTGTGGTCAAGTTTCAGGGCGTTTTCAAAGGCGTGGATGGCGGTCGTATCGGTCTTCTTCTGCTTGAGATAAACATCTGCGAGGAGGATGATAAAATCCCTGTCGTCAGGGTGGATTTTGAGGGCTGTGGTATAAATCTTTTCCGCCCGCGGATGGGTGTAACGCCCGGCGCGATAAGCCTCGGCAAGCTGCAAGAGCAACTCATTGTTGAATTGACCGAGGTCAATGAGTTTTTCTATCGTGGCGATGGTGAGGTCATGGTCTTGTGTTTGATTGGCGATTTTTGAAAGCGCAAGGAGGATGGAGACATCCGCCGGATTTGATGCGATTGCACGTTGGTAGAATTCCGCCGCCTCGGCGTCAAAGCGGTGGTTCTCATAATATATATGCGCAATGATGCGGAGAATTTCCTTATTCTCGGGGAAATATAAGAGGCTTTTCTTGTAAACTTCGAGCGCTTTAAGGTCTTTGCGGTTTTCCATGAGATAATACTGGCTCTGGAGGAGCAGTCCGTCCTGGTTGGACGGGTCTATCTCAAGGATGCGTGAGGCGCATTGAGCCGTGCCCGCCGCATTGTTATCCTTCAGGTGGATTCTGGCGAGCTGGATATAAGCGGGGAGATATCCGGGATTTTTTTCGATGACCGCCTCACAAACCTCCTTCACTTCGGTGCCTGTATCCCTGGCATCAATATAGGCATCGCAGAGGGCTTCGAGAAATTTCCGGTCACTCTTTCTCAGGGGATAGACCTTTTTGAAAACGGAGAGGGCTTTGCGGGTGCGGTAGTTCATTGCAAGGTAAATGTCGGTGAGTGTATTGTAAGTCTCAAGGCTGGTCTCACCGCCGCGGAGGGCGCGCCGGATATGCTTCCCCGCAGTTTCATATTGTCCCTTGTTGAAATAAACCTTTCCAATCATGTGTTCGAGGCGGGTCTTGTTTTCTGTCAGTTCAACAGCCTTCAGATAGACCTCAAGGGCTTTATCCTCAAGAATTTCGGAGTGGAGATAAGCCTGGGCGAGAGCCCTGATGGCATCAGGGTTATCGGATTCCATCCTGTACATCGTCTCATAGATGGGGATATTTTCAGCGCCAAACTCACCCACCCGCATCAGGACATGTCCAAGTGCGCGCATTACACGTCGGTTCTGGGGATTTTTTTCCAGGACGTGTCTGTAACACTGAATGGCAGAACCCAATGTCTCACTCTTCACGTAATCCTGTGCCTTTGTAATCAGATGCAGAGTTACCACAAGGTTCACAACATTTTTGGTTATGATGATAAGGAGTGCAAGACCTGAGAGGGTGAGAATGACGATGAGGACAAGGTAATTGCGGAATGTGGCGCGCGCGTGAATTTTCCCGGCGTCTTTATTACGTGGCTGAATGGCGAGCCACTTAGAGGAAGAGGTGATTGCGTCCCGCCATCTTTTTTCCCGAAAAGCCTTATCTGCATCCTCAGAGTATTGCTTCACAAGGCTCTTGATATGAAACTCCTGGGTATCGGCGAACTGTTTGTAAAAGGGGTCCAGTTTGCAGGTGCGGAACTGGTTTCCCCCGCGGCATGCCCACAGGATTTTTCCCGGCGCGAGTATGGCATCAATTTTAAGGACACGCAGAAAGGCTGGCGTCTCGGAGATGAGAAGAATATCGACCTGCAGTTCTTTGCTTGCATTAAATATCACGGGTGCCTTGAGAAATGAGGTTCCCAGATTGAGATAATTCCCGTCATCGCCTTTCAAGGGGTCTATGAAATAACATTTCCCGCGCGTATCACCCGCAATAATAGCGGGGGAAAACCCCCTTCCGAAAATCAGGGCAGGTTCAGAGTTGAGACCGTATGACAGGCTGATTCGGTTCTTCATCCAGAGGTTTTCACCTGTTTTGCCGTTAAATCCAAAAATATAAT
>JAPLSR010000129.1 GCA_026398545.1 Candidatus Sumerlaeota bacterium
TGAGGCGGACTCACGACAGTCCGCCTCAGGCGGATGGTGCATCCCATATTTTTAGAGATTCTAAAGAAAAGATTTGCCTCTGTTCAAAGGGGCGTGTTAATGTCTCAATAGTTTTTCCGGGAGGATGAATGATGAAAAAGAAACAGTGTGTCATGGCATGCCTGATTTTTCTATTAACAACCTTGCCATTAACACTTCTACAGGGTGCCAATGACGGCATCCCACTGCCGCGAAAGTCAGATGTCCCATCATCTCCATCCCTTGCCTCCCAGAAAACACCCACCCCGAGCCAGACTGCCCCGTTCAGGGAAATCCCGGAACTCCAGATAGAATGTCTCGCATTCAGAGTGGTCATGAAAAAGGATTACAAATTCGGCGTTGAATGGGATAAGGATAGTCTTGAAGGAATCCTGGGGAAACCCCTTGCGGGTCAGTTCCAACCATCCTCTAAAGACAAGAAAAAACTCAATCTTGAAACCCTTATAATTGCCGACCCTGAAAAATTCCTGAAATATCTCTCACAGTTTGGAGAGGCAAAACTCCTGTATAAACAGACGTGGAGCCAGGCAATTGGCGAACACGTCAGCCGGGAGCTCCAGAGCATGCTCCCCTACACCACCTCCTTTGCCTCAACTGACTCATCCGCTTCCCAACCCCAGGCTTACACCCAGTCCTCTGTGCGCGCCGGTATGACAATCGGTGTAACCCTGAGCGGTGTTCAGTATTCTTCAGAGAGCCCCAGCGTCGATATCATGTTTGAAATCGAAATGAAGGATGCTTACAAAACAAAGGATAACCTTTATGCCTTAAACAGCATCATCTCCGCCGATTCCACCACGATACCCCTCTCACAGTCACTCATCCAGAGCAACCTCTTCAGTCAGGGTGACGTTTCCAACCAGTATATCTTCATCCTGACGCCAAGGGATGTGAAATGACCTCTCCCGCTTTGACAGGCAAGCGCCTTGTAAACAGGGTGCGGTCGCATCTTGACGCCGCCTTTTTGTCAGACATACTTCTTGCTCTCCCCTCCATCCATTACTTTGGCGTCTCATCTGTGTGTGACATCCGATGCCCTTATTGCCCACGACAATATTACACAAATGAGGTGGACACGGGTTTAATGTCACTGAGCGATTTCGCAAAGGTGGTGGATTACCTTGCATACGCAGAGATTGCTTATCTCTTTGGGATAGGTGAACCCTTTCTACATCCCGGATTGTTCGATTTCATAAAAATGGCGCGTCCAACCGGCGTTAAACTCTCCACCAACACCCACGGCATGAGCCTGAAGCCTCATATCTGCGAAATAATCCTCGATTCGGGACTGGATGAAATTGCCATTTCCTTCGATGGCGCCACTTCTGAGACCTTTGAGTTCCTGCGCACAGGGGCGAAATTCAAAACGGTGGTGGACAATATCATCAAACTTCAGGAGATGAAGCGTCGGCGAGGCATTGACCTTCCCGAACTCCAGTTCGCAACTGTCATCTCACGCCACAACGTCCGAGAGATATTGGGAGTAGTCAAACTGGCAAAGAAACTCGGCATCCGGCGCATCGTCTTCACCGACATGATAATGGTGAATCCGGAAAACGCGGAATTATCCGTTGCGAAAACAGACCTTCTTATGGAAAACCTGCAACGCGCTAAGGAGTTCGGGAACAAAGCGGGGATTGAGATTCTTTACTTTTACCAGTATCCCTTCCCCTGGAAAAAAGACCCCGCACCGGATTGGAAAGGGCAGGGACGACGCCTTGCCTGCCAGGACCTCTGGCGCCTGTGCATCATTGACCGCCAGGGCGGGATGAAATCCTGCTGTTACTACCCGGGAACTTCAGGCAATGTCTTCCAGACCCCGCTCAGTGATATAATAAACAATGAGGCAAGCCGAAGTCTTCGCCGCCGCCTGCTTGAAGGCGACCCGCCGGAGTGCTGCATCAATTGCGGAATGCTGAAAGAACTCACACCTGAGACCTCTCAACAGGCTATTGCAGAGGCGGAAAAGGCATTTTCCGAGGCATGCCACTCGGAACTCCTGTCCGAGGCGGATATCAAGAGTCTCTCAGAGCAAATCATCTCCCATAAGGAAAAGTCACAACGAATAACGGACGCATAAATTTTTGTGAGGATACATGATGATTGACGCCTTTATATTCGACCTGGGAAACGTCCTGTATGCCTTTGACATGGATATTGCGGCAGATTATCTCAAGCGGCAGGGCGTCAAACTCTCCCTCCTGACCCAGCTCCGCCTGAAGAATCTCCTGACTAACTACGAACTTGGGAAAATATCCTCATCCGAATTATATGAGGTGGTAAAAAAGGAAACCGGTCTGAAAATGGATTTTGACTCCTTCAGGTTTGCCTTTTCCAATATATTCCGGGAAAATCCGGATACCGTCCCCCTCGCTCGCCGCCTGTTGAAACAATATCCTCTCTACATCCTGTCAAACACGAATCCTGTGCATGTGGAGTTCCTCTCGGATCGTTATCCCATCATGAGCGAGGCGAGCGGCCATGTATATTCCTATGAAGTGGGTGTGGCTAAGCCCGACCCGCGCATATTTGAAATCGTAATCGGGCGTTTCGCTCTGAATCCTCCCACAACCCTTTATATTGATGACATCAAGGAAAATACCGACGTTGCCGCATCCCTGAAATTCCAGACACTCTATTATCCCGTGAAGGATGGGAAACCACACCTTTGCCTTCAAGATGAGTTGACAAAACTTGGCGTGGTTGTGTAATAATTAAAAAGTAATGCCGATTAAAAAATCATTAAGAATATGAGGTGGTTTGTATGTTTATCCGGAAATGCAATACTGTTACACGTAAAGTAATCATGGTTTTATCCCTACTATTCCTCGCCCTCGTGACTCAGCTTTTTTGTCAGGTCCAATCTGTAGAGACATCACAGAGAACTTATGTGGTAAATTACACAAAGATGCCGCCGGTGATTGATGGTGTTCTCTCCCTAGGGGAGTGGGCGGGGGCATCGCCGGCGCAAGGGGATTTCCGCCTCCTCGGCTCCGGCGCACCTGCCCAGCACCAGTATGGTCTCCAGGCGCTATGGGATGACACGAATCTTTATATCGCCCTGACATCCAGCGAGACGGACATTCCCAGCCAGGAGGGATTCCCCGGCGATGATGCGATTAATACATGGCCCGGTTTTGTCTTCAGGGACAAATATGAGGATGTGGAGTTTTTCTTTGACCCGGGCGACCTTGCCGACAACGTCTCTGACGAAAATAAGGGGGATTCCTATCAAATCGCAGTCCAGCTGGTAAATGGCGTCAGACCTGCAGGAACTGTCCAGCCGCCATATCTCTTCACCGCCGCACGATACAACGCCCTTTATGGCGGTATAACATGGAATCCCAGAGATATCGCCGTTGCGGTAAACCTGAAAAACGGCATCACCCTTGAAATTGCCATCCCCTTCTCCAACCTGAACATGCGCTATGGAAAGTTCTTGAATGCAGATATGGGGGAAACAGACCTTGAGATAAGCGGTCCACCGAAAAATGGCGACCGGTGGGCATTCCAGGCGGGACGTTTCAAATCTGATAAGACCTTTCCAGTATGGAACTTTCAACCCGGCAAGGCTATCGCCCTTCATCCTTATGGCATCTTTACCTTTGCGGGAAAGGAGGCGGCAGGGACGTCATCCACCACCCCATCGCCCTTCGTCTCACCAAACCTCGCTCCGGGGGTTGGCTTGCCACCCCTTAACATCGCCCAACCCGCCCCGTCTATTAGCGGAGCGGAGCAAAAACGCGCTGAATTCAAGGTGGGACTTCCACCGCTTCTTACAAGTGGGACATTATCCATTGCCGCCGCCTCTGCAGCACCATCAATCCCGTCTCCCATTGTCTTTGATAAAATTGATGAAGGATTGCAGGCTATAAAACAGGAAAGGCGTCCGGGCATACTGCTCCTCACAAATCCCAGAGATGAATTTGACCAGCGCGTTGAACTCATCCTCGCACTGCCGGCGTTTAAAAATGCCATCTCCAATATGGTCATGATTCGCGTGGATATTGATAATAACCCGCATGCAATGATGCATTACGGATTTTACAAAACGCCCTCATTTGTCCTCTTTGATTCAGAAGGAAATCTCCGCAGGAAAATTCAGAGCGTGGCAGACCTTGAGTCATTACTGCAGGAATTGCAAAATCTCAAATGAAGGGATAAGAGTTCAGCGGATTTCTATCGAAGAAAATTGTTTCTGAAATTCCTTTTTGAGGTCAATGAAGTACCGGTCAATATCCACCGAGGTTTTCCTCAGCGCCGGGTCAAGGCAGTATTCCAGACGGCATTTCTGAATCACATAACGCCTGACGCCCATGCCGGAAATAACCCGCGCAATTGTCAGGACGTCATCAATACTCAAAAGGTCGGGATGGACAGTTGTCCTGAATTCACAGGGAATGCCCGACTGAATAAGTATTTCCGCGCTTTTGCGGACAAATTCACCACCCGCACAATCTCTGCAAATCTTTCCATACGAATCAAAAGGCGCCTTGATGTCTAACGCAACCCAGTCAAGCAATCCCTCATCCAGAAGCCTCTGTAACCGCTCCGGAAACGCCCCATTGGTGTGAAGGGCGATTTTATAGTTGAGTCCCGCCACCTGGTTTATATGCTCCGGCAGCTCCTGCCAGAGGGTCGGCTCTCCACCGCTGAAGACAACGCCGTCAAGGAATTCCCTGCGTCGTGCGAGGAAATCCATAATATCCAGCCACTGAATAGCTGTCTCCCCAAATGGGTCAAGCAGAGGCCAGTTATGGCAATATCGGCACCTCCAGGGACATCCCTGGATGAAAATCACAGCCGCAAGGTGGCCGGGAAAATCTATCGTGGTCAGGCTGGTCAGTCCTCCCACCCTGAGCCCCGCATGGGACAAAACCTGACTCATATCTCACCAACCAACATGTAATGAGGTGCAATCTGGCAGGAAACGCGTGAAGATGACTGGATTATAGAGAACTGGTTTGCCCCATTACAAACCAGCGGGAATCACAAAAGGCCTGCGTTCGGCGTATTCACTCTGTTTGCCTGTGTTGAACTGGGAGACGGGGCGGAAATAACCCATGACACGCGTCCAGACTTCACAGCGGGTGCGCTCCTCATCACGCAACTGGATTTCACTGACAACGCCTTCCCTCGTCATCGTCCTCCTCCTTTGGATATGCAACATTCACAAAGTTCAGCAGGGCTGCATAACCTGCTGGTTTTCCAATTCTTTCTTTTTTCTTTCCCTTAATTCATCATCACAAACGGGACAGTAGTTATGAGCTCCGGAGAGATAGCCATGCTTCGGGCATATGGAAAATGTTGGTGTAACGGTCAGATAGGGAATCTTGAACCGTTCCAGTGAGCGACGTATGAGCTTCTTGCACGCCTCAATGCTCGATATCTGTTCCCCCAGATAAATATGAAAGACCGTGCCGCCCGTGTAACGTCTTTGAAGGTCCACCTGTTTTGTCATCGCAGAGAAGGGGTCGTCCGTATATCCCACAGGCAGCTGGGTGGAATTGGTGTAATACGGCGCCTCGCGCGTTCCCGCCTGAAGGATATCCGTATAGCGCTTCCTGTCCTCACGGGCAAGGCGATATGTTGCGCCCTCCGCCGGCGTTGCCTCCAGATTGTAAAGATGCCCCGTCTCCTCCTGAAACTTCACCATGCGCTCACGCATGAAATCTAAAAGGTCGCAGGCGAATTGATGACCCCACTCATCCGTTATGTCATACATATCGCCGGTGAAATTGCGGATGCATTCATTGACGCCATTGACACCGATGGTGGAAAAATGATTTCTAAGCGTCCCCAGATAGCGCTTGGTATAGGGAAAAAGACCATTGTCTATATAACGCTGGATCACCTTCCTTTTAAGCTCGAGCGCCCCATTTGCCAGATTCATTAGCGTTGCCAGGTTCTCATACAGCCCTTTCAGGTTATTTTTGTTCAGATACCCCAGCCGCGCCATATTGATTGTAACCACACCGATGGAACCGGTCTGTTCCGCAGAACCAAAAAGTCCATTGCCGCGCTGAAGTAACTGGGTCAGGTCGAGCTGGAGCCGGCAACACATGGAACGTATCATCCGTGGTTTGAGGTCTGAATTCACAAAATTCTGGAAATAGGGCAGACCATATTTGGCGGTCACGGAAAAAAGCGCCTCGCAATTGGGATGCTCCCAGGGGAAGTCCGGCGTGATATTATACGTCGGGATGGGGAAGGTGAATATGCGTCCCTTGGCGTCTCCATTGCTCATTACTTCCAGAAACGCCTTGTTTATCATATCCATCTCTTTAGTAAGCTCGCCATAGGTGAATGGTTGTTCCTTACCGGCAATGATGGGGTGCTTGTCGCAGAGGTCCTCCGGACAGGTCCAGTCAAGGGTCACGTTGGTGAAGGGGGTCTGTGTGCCCCAGCGGGACGGGACATTCAGGTTGTAAACAAACTCCTGCATATTCTGCAGAACATGGTCATAGGTGAGATTGTCAATTCGCACATAGGGTGCGAGATATGTGTCAAAGGAGGAGAACGCCTGGGCGCCTGCCCATTCATTCTGGAGAGTCCCTAAGAAATTCACCATTTGCCCGACGGCGCTTGAGAGATGTTTTGCCGCACGAGCCTCCACTTTCCCCGGAACGCCGTTGAATCCCTCCTCCAGAAGCATCTTCAATGACCAGCCGGCACAATACCCCGAAAGCATGTCCAAGTCATGGATATAATACGAGCCATCGCGGTGCGCATCCCCCACCTCCTGGGGATAAACATGATTCAGCCAGTAATTTGCAATCACCTTGCCGGAAACATTCAGAATCAGTCCGCCGAGGGAATACCCCTGGTTGGCATTCGCATTGATGCGCCAGTCAATCCGCTCCAGATACTCATCAATGGATGCGGCAACATCGAGGAGGGTATGCCTGTCCTCGCGCAGGCGTTTATGTTGCTCGCGGTAGTTAATATATGCCCTTGCCGTCTTGATGTAATTGCTCATGATGAGGACATGCTCAGCAACGTCTTGAACGGTCTCGATATCAGGCGCCTCTACATTGTGATACTGTATGACCTTAACAACCTGAGCCGTAAGTATCCACGCCTCGTCCTCGCCATATTCCCCGGTCGCCTTCCCTGCACGTGTCAGGGCTGAATGTATCTTTGACGCATCAAATGGGACATATTCCCCTGTGCGTTTGTGGATCGCCTTGATGCTTCCTTTTCCAGGAAAAAAAGACATTAACACTCTCCCTTGGTCTTCCGCTGCTGTTTCAATCCCCAACCTGTGTCGGGGATTAAGGTTTTACAGGGATACCTCCCAAACTTCTATATCTTGTATCAATAATGTATATAGACCACAACATATAGAACTAAATGTCAATGGAAAAAAAGGGGGGCGGTTTCTTCGTAAGTCCTTTATTTTGAGCATTTTTTCAAAATAGTGATTTTTTTTCTACTCCCCCAAAAGATGCTTTTCCGATAATGTAACAATTTTGACCCGGAATCGGGTGAAAAGACCCCGTCACGCGACAAATAGCTGTTCTTGGGAATGAGAGTTCTTGCTGACTAATAACTCACTAATCATATTCTGACGGGTCGCGGTTAATATTTTTATCGGCAAAATCGGGTCTCAGGCTGACTCATATTTTATCGGGTCTTCTATGCCAGCTTCATGGAATGCGCGTCGCCGCCTCAGGCAGGTGTCACACCTCCCGCAGGCAACGCCCGACTTTTCATAACATGACCATGTGAGATGAAATGGGGCATGCAAATCATGACCCTTCCGGACAATTTCCCTCTTGGTCATGTGAATCAGAGGTGTGACCACGCGCAGCCGTTTCCCCACCCTCGACCCGACGGCGACTAAGCGATTGAACGCCTTATAATATTCAGGTCGACAGTCGGGATAGCCGGCAGAATCTTCCGCAACCGCCCCAATATAGATGCGGCGGGCGCCGATAACCTCCGCCCATGAGACCGCCACCGCCAGGATGTTTGTGTTGCGGAAAGGGACATAAGTTATGGGAAGTTGGCTGTTAGTTTTATCGCTCAAGGAATCATATTTCGGCACGGGGAGAGCGAGGTCTGTGAGGGATGAGCCGCCGATGCGTTTAAAATGCTCAAGTCGCACACGCAACCGATGCGATTCCGGTATTGCGTAAAAATCTGCAATATCATTGAACGCCTGACGCTCGCGCGCCTCCGTTCGCTGGCCGTAATCCACATGAAGAAATGCCGTTTTACCCTTGCGCAGGGCAATTGCGGCGGTCACACAGCTATCCATTCCCCCACTCACAAGTGCAATTCCATCAATGTGTTCCCGCGCCTCACACATGGCTCCCACCCCTTTTAATAATATCTATTGGAGTCAAAATCCCCTCAAATAAAACTTGAAGTCCCTTCGCGCTGGTATCATTTATCACCATATCATTTTAGATAATGCCACTAATTCATACGAGGCAACTCATGCAACCCAAAAGAATCAGGGTGGCGGTTCTATGCGGCGGAATTTCACCCGAGCATGATGTCTCACTCTCATCCGGCGAGACCGCCGCCCGCGCCCTTTCCCCGGAACTCTATGACCTGCTTCCCATCTGCATCAGAAGAGACGGCGACTGGCTCATCCCTGAGTCCCGGCTGGACGCCAATCGCTCCCCTGAAGACCTGAAGCCTTATTTTGACATCTTTCGCGCCGGCAGGGATGAAAAGGTTGAGGGCATCCGCCGGACTCCGGTAGAAAAGGTGCTCTTGCACCTGAAGAAGGCAGAGCTGGACGTAGTCCTCATTCTCCTGCACGGCAAAGGAGGCGAGGATGGCGTTATTCAGGGTTTTCTCGAGTTTGGGGGATTCTGTTACACAGGACCCGGCGTTCTCGCAAGCGCCCTGGCAATGGACAAAATTCGCTGCCTGCGCCTCCTTGCAAGCCAGAATTACCTCGTCCCGCCTTACGTCTTCCGCTTAGAACTGCCTGAGGAGTTTGACTGCGCCGGTCTGGCGCAGGTTGCGGAGAAAAAGTTCGGTTATCCATGTTTCGTCAAGCCTGCGCGGGTCGGCTCAAGCGTCGGCATGACCGTGGCTCACAATCGGGATGAGATTATCGAGGCGCTCAGGTCTGCACGCCGGTATGATTCACAAATCCTGATTGAAGAATTCATAAAAGGCGTGGAAGTTACCTGCGGCGTCATCGACCGCGCGAGGGAGGATGGCGCGGAAGAGCGTCTTGTCTTCCCGCCCACGGAAATCGTGGTAAAGCATTCCGCCTTCTTTGATTATAAATCAAAATACACCCCCGGCATGACTGAGGAGATTACACCAGCACGATTGCCCAATGAAATGCTGACCCGCATCCGGGACACGGTCGGCGAGATTTATAAACTCATCGGCTGTTGCGGTATGAGCCGCTTTGACATGATTGTGCGGGGCGAGGATATTTTCATACTTGAATGCAACACCATTCCCGGCATGACACCAACCTCCCTGCTCCCCCAGGGAGCCAGAGCGGTGGGGATTGATTTCCCGGAACTTTTGAACATCATTATCAACCACGCGCTTTACAATTTTCGAAGGAGATAGACATCGGAGTCAGCGGACATGAAAAAAATCCTCATCATCTTTATCCTTCTTGTGCCATTTTGCCTGACACAACGTTCATCACCCGCCCGCGGACAGAATATCTCAGGCTCCCCCGCCAAACCAAAAATCTCCGTGACGCTTCTTGAATCGGCGGTTGCGGTGGTGAATGACTCCATCATTGCCAGAAGCCAGATGGAGGATAAAATCAGGCGTGAACTTTACCTGCGGGGCATAATCCCATCCGAGCCGTCCTCCGAGCTCCGCCGCCGCATCCTTGATGAATTGGTTGAGGATGAAATCCTTGTGTCGGAGGCACGGAAAAAAAAGATTGAGGCGCCGCCGGAGGTGATTGACAACTTCGCAGACCGTTTTGTGAAATACGTGGAATCCCTTTTCCCCGACAGGGACTCCTTTCTGCGCGACGTCGACACAAACTACATCGACCTTGTTGACTTCAAGAAGAGGGCGCGCACATGGGAGGAGCGCGAATATCTGATAAACGTCCTTGTCTCCATCAATATCATTATCCTTGAAAAGGATGTTCAGGAATATGAGAAGACCCTCCGAAGCGAAGGCAAAAGCGTCCTGCGCTACCGCCTGAGCCAGATATTTCTCAAATCCCCCCTGAATGCCACAGAAGAGGAGAAGGAGACCGTTATCTCAAGGGCGCTGGATATTCTCAGAAAAATCCAGAACGGGGCGGATTTCATCCGCATGGCAAAGGAGTATTCGGAGGATGATGCGACGAAAGCCCGCGGCGGAGACCTCGGCGAGCTCGAAGAGGGCAAATTCGCCGCCCCCATTGAAGCCGCTCTTCGAGACATGAAGGAGGGTGATGTCAGCCTTCCCATCGTCGATGCATCCGGTGTTCATCTCATCCGCCTTGAGCAGAAATCCGATGCCCGCAGTCTCCTCTTCAGGAAAAGATTCAATGAGGAACGTAAAAGGATCTTGGATGAACTCCGCAAAAATGCTGTCATCCGCATCCTTGACTCACATCTCTGAGTAATGACAGGCTGGCGGTTCTTTAATCTGTAATTTCAGGTGAGACGATGGTCAGACTTGCAATAACAATGGGTGACCCTGCGGGGATTGGACCCGAAATCATTATCAAGGCGCTAAGCGAAGGCGCTCCGGCACTTGACTGCCTCCCCATCGTCATTGCCCCGTTCCAACTCATGAAACAGCAGGCGGAACGGTTGAAATGCGCCGTTAGCCTGAAGAGAATTGAAGAAATCCCCGAAGGTCCACCTCCTCCCGCCGCCATTTTAATCCTTGAACCGTCATGCAGTATAAGGACCGGAGCGAATGGCGATAGCAATAATATTGCCTCATCAGAGTTAAAAATAATACCCGGGCGGATTCAGAAAGAGGCGGGGGCAATTGCAAAAGCATGTATTGATAAGGCAGTCCACCTGACTCTGGATGGGAATTGTGACGCCATCTGCACTGCCCCTATTAACAAGGAGGCAATGCAC
>JAPLSR010000192.1 GCA_026398545.1 Candidatus Sumerlaeota bacterium
GGAAAAGAAAAAACAGGATGAGCAGGCAAGACTGAAGACTCAAGAACTGGATAAACAGAAAAAGGCTGCTGAACTGCGCACTAAGGATGAGGAAAAGAAAAAACAGGAGGCTCAAGCCAGACTGAAGGCTGAAGAACTGGATAAACAAAAACAGGAAGCCGAGCAGCGCGCTAAAGACGCGGAAAAGAAAAAACAGGATGAGCAGGCAAGACTGAAGGCTCAAGAACTGGAAAAACAAAAAAAGGAAGCCGAGCAGCGCGCTAAGGATGAGGAAAAGAAAAAACAGGATGAGCAGGCAAGACTGAAGGCTGAAGAACCGGAAAAGCAAAAAAAGGAAGCTGAACAGCGCGCCAAGTCCGAAGATGAAAAAAGAAAAGCGGAAACCGAACGCATAAATAAGCTGGAAGCGGAAAAACTGGAGAAGGCTAAATCCATAACCGCAGATGCCAAAAAACTCCTTGAAAAGGGCAATTATGACGGAGCCATCTCAAAGGCTGAAGAGGCGCTCAATATTGAACCCCTTTTTGCCGAAGCCGCTCAAATAAAGAAAACTGCCTTAGATGAGAAAAAAGCCAAAGAAGAAGAGAGCGCACGCCAGAAGGAAAAGGAAAAAGAGGCAAAAGCCCAGAAGGATAAAATCAATAAATTGCTGGATGAAGGTAATTCCCTCTATCAGGGTGCACAATATGATGATGCCACTGTGAAATATCAGGAAATATTGCGCCTTGACCCTGCCAATGCCGAATCCAAAAAAATGCTCGATAAAATCGCACAGGCAAAGGAGGCGGCGAGAAAGAATAATGCGATAACCATTGCCGCAGAGGGCAAGCGCCTTCTCGAAAAAAATAAACTCTCCGAGGCACGGGTGAAATTTGAATCCGCCCTGACAATGGATGTAAATAACAATGATGCCAAGTCCGGTCTACAGGAGATTGCCAGGAGGGAGGCGGAAGCCACACGCCTCGCCCAGGAGGAAGCCAAAACCAAATCTGAGTCCGAAGCCCAGCGTCTTTTTAACGAAGGGCTTAAAGCATATGAGCGCAAAGATATCGAAACTGCTGTTGCGAGGTGGCAGGAAGCCTTGAAGGTCAATCCCGAACATCTAAAAGCCAAAACCTATCTGGATGAAACCCGAAAGGAATACGATGCCTTCCTGAAGAGCAAGGCGGAAAAGGAGTCCTTTGATAAGAAGGAGGCTGATGCCCAGGCAAAGATGAAGACACTCATCAGTGTCTCCACCACTGTCCCCCATACCCCATTAATCAGCTTCCTGGATAGCCTGTCTGTCATTAGCGGTATCAATTTTTATGTAACCAGTGGCGTGGAGGCAACGGTGGATGCCAAATTTGTGGACACACCGCTTAATGAAGTCCTTGACATCCTGCTTCCGCACATCGGGCTCAAATGGATCCGCAAGCCGGGTTCTGACGTAGTCACCATTATTCCTGACCTTCAGACCAAAATCTTCAACCTAACCAGCGAGGAGGCGGCAAAAGTAAAGTCTCTCCTTGAGAGCGGCGACCTGAAGGTGCTTCTCTGGGGCAAGGACGGCACGCCCAAAATGAAGGGCATTGACCTTACACTTGATGAGCGTGAGGGAATCCTTGTCAGTATAGATTCCTCCGCTAACATCCAGAAACTGGAGGCATTCCTGAAAGACCTCAAGACCCAGGAGCCCCCGGCACTCGAATACCGCACCTATCGCTTAAGAGAGGGCGAGGGACCCAAGGTAAAGTCTCTCCTTGAGGCAATCCTTCAGGCTGAGACACGCGCCTCGTATGCACCGGAGCGGAAAATTCTTCTCGATGATCGCGACCTGATAGTCAAGGACACGGCGCAGAATATCAAGAGGGTTGAGGAGATTTTACAGGATAAGGGATTTATTGAAAAGATTCGCAGTGATAAGCTACAGATTCAAACATGGACACTTGTGCCAAAGGAGGCTCTCAAACAGACCCCCGAATATATCCGTCAATTTGGCGAATGGGTGGTGCAAGTGGTAAGTGTCATGCTCTATTCCAAGAGCACCCGTTCCAAGGCTGAAGCCGAGGGACGCCGCCTCTGGTATGACAGTCCAAGCATGTTACTGACGGTTGTGGATTATCCCGACAATGTCCGCGCCGTATCTGATTTCATCAATTCACTGCCCCAGCTGGAGCAGAAAGTAAAATACAAAATCATCCCACTGAATTTTGCCAGTGCATCTGACATTGTTGGTGATATTAATTCCTTCTTAGGAATCACCGGCGGGGCTGAAGCAGGACCCACGGTGACGGGGGGCATCTCCATAACAAAAACCTTAAGCACCGGCAATGACTTCACATTCAGGGACATCACAGTAAGGCTCATGAAGGTAAATGAGAATGATGCAAATAACAGGTATGACCAAAGCGTTGAGCTCAAGGTACGCACGCCCGGAGAATCCCGCGACGTCACCTTAGATCTATACGATTCTGAAACGGTGGGGGATTTTGAAATTATTGTTGATGATGCGACAGCCTCCTCAACACCGGGGGAAGGCAGCGCCCGCATAAAGGTGAACTACATTTCACCCATAAACCAGGTGGCGGGTCCATTATATCCCACACCCGCACCGACGCCTCAGATTACGGAACTGGGAGAGAAACCCGTCAAGGGAACAACCGACAACCACGGAATCTATGTAGAATATAAAGACCCCACCCATCTTGCCAAGGTCGAGGAATGGATTAAAGTTCTCGATGTCCGCAAAAAACAAGTCTCCATTGAAGCCAAGTTTGTGGAGGTCATGGAGTCCCGCGCCAAACAATTCAGCTCCCAGCTGGGAATTGCCGACCTGACGCAAGGGGTTGACTTTGACAACAGTGTGTTAAACATGAGGTTCGCCAATGACGTGGATGAGCTTCAGAACGCCCTCCTTAGCCAGTATGAACCGCCGACGGAAAGCAATTATTTTCAACACCTGTTAAAGGGGACAACCGTATTATCGCTCATCACCGGTGGAAATTCACCCATCAACTGGCAATTGCGTCTCCTTGAGGCGGAAGGCGTTGTGAATGTCATTTCCGGTCCCCAGATTGTCGCCTCAGAAAATGAAACAGCCTCCTTCAGGATAACAAGAGAACTTGGCGGGATTCCCTCTGTTGATGCATCGGGCAATTATGTGGGTGGTGTTGGCGTCCAGCGCTATGACCCCATTTATATCGAGATTCAGGATTTGTTTGTCTCCCCAACAGGATATATCCGCTTCAGGATTCCGAACTCCACAAGGATTCAGGACCTCGATTCCCTTAGCGGTACCGGTGTTATCCAATCATCCGGCATCATCCCGGGTACAAATCCACCCCAGTATCAGCCGCTCTCAGTCCAATATACTCTCTCCCGTCTGACAAAGCAGATTGAGACATCGGTTCAGGTGAAGGATGGAGGGACTATTGTCATCGGTGGCTGGACAAATGAGCGTTCCGGTAATTACCGCTCAGGAATACCAATCATTCACAATATACCGTTCATCGGGAATCTTCTCTTCGGGCGCAATCTGCGCCAGATTGACAAAACGACTCTCCTTATCTTCCTGACCTGCAGAATTGTGGGATAGTTCAGCCGAAACATCGGGAGAGTCATTCAGGGTCGTTCACGAAAAGGTTAATGCGCTTTCTCTTCCGGTTTATTATCCTGAGAAATGCGTAATAGAAGGTTATTCCACTGTCTGTATCAGGCGGACACAAAGGACACTGAGAAATCTTTAATATTTCAAGAGAAAACTCTGTGTCCGCCTGAGGCGGACTGTGGTGAGTATTTCTTTTTATTGGGTATTCTAAAACATCCGTAAATAAATCTTTCTCCAATCCGGAGGCTTTCCGAGATTGTCTTTTTAATACTGATTTCTTATATGTTTGTTGCTTGAGAACCCATCATTGGAAATACAAAAAGGCATGCCAGTGTTTTAGTTTTATCCCGGGATAATCCCATGATGCACCCTCTGTTTATCATTGATGGACACTCCATCCTTTACAAGGCATACTATGCAATAAGGGGGCTTTCCACAAAGAGCGGCGTCCCCACAAACGCCATATTCGGTTTTGTCCAGATGCTCTTCAGGGTTATTCGCGAGGCACAACCTCATTATATCTGTGTGACTTTTGACTCAAAAGCCCCGACATTTCGCAAGGAGCTCTATCCTGAATACAAGGCAAACCGACCTGTCATGCCCGAAGACCTCCAGGTGCAGGTGCCATACGTGGAGAAAATGCTGGACGCTCTCAATATCCGACGTATCGCCAGGGATGGCTTTGAGGCGGATGACATTATTGCCACCCTTGTCCGGCAGGCTGAAGAACATGGGTGGGAAACAAGGATTATCACTGCGGACAAGGACCTCTTTCAGATTGTCTCCGATAAAACCCATGTTATTCGCTTTGGCAAAAAGGATATTGAGGATTATGACACAAACCAGGTGAAGGAAAAAATGGGAGTCCCGCCGGAACGGATTGTGGACCTTCTCGCCCTGATGGGAGATTCCTCGGATAACATCCCCGGGATAACCGGCATTGGTGAAGTGACAGCAAGGAAATTACTCAATGAATATCAATCGCTTGAAAATCTCATCCAGAAAGCGGACACCATCAAGAATGAAAAATTGCGGGAAAAGATTAGAACCGGCGCCGATACTGCACGCCTTTCACAAAAACTTGCCACAGTCAAAAAAGACCTTGAACTTGAGACCGATTTTGAATCATTTCGTTATGAAAATAAACTGACACCGGAGCTGGAATCCCTCTTTCAAGAGCTGGAATTCAAGTCCCTGCTCGCCTCATTGAAACAGGATACAGGCACTAAATCATCACAAGAGCGCTCCCTGACCTCTTATCAAATCATACGAAGAAGTGAGGAACTTGTCCCATATTTGAGGCGCGCATTTGATGAGGGAATTCTTGCTATTGACACTGAAACCACATCCACGGACGCCATGAGATGCCGCCTTGTGGGGATTTCACTCTCCTTAAAGCCCGGGGAGGCGAATTATATCCCCCTCTTCCACACACCTGAGGCGGCTGGCGGGGAACAGATGCCGCTGGAGGATTTGAAACTCGCCCTGTCACCCGTCCTGCTGTCAAAAGATGTGAAAAAATGTGGGCAGAATATAAAATATGATATAAAAGTATTACACAGGGTCGGGCTGGACATGGCGAATGTCTCCTTTGACACCATGCTTGCCTCATGGCTCCTTGACCCTGAAAGAGAGAGCCACGGACTCAAAAACATAGCCCCGGAAGAAATCGGTCTCCCCATGCGCCCCATCACTGACCTGCTCGGTTCGGGAAAACACAGCATCACCATGGCTGAGGTGCCCGTTGGGGATGCATGTGATTATGCATGCAGGGATGCCGATGCCGCCCTGCAACTTGTCCGTCATTTCAATCCAAAGTTGAAAGAGGCGGGGCTTTATGACCTCTTCACAGAACTTGAGATGGCGCTGGTTCCCATCCTTGCACAAATGGAGTGGACGGGCATCGCCATTGATATTCCACATTTCAAGAATCTCTCCCATGAGACAAAAAGGGTCTTACAGGGGTTCGAGAATGAGTGTTATGAACTGGCGGGACATCCGTTTAATCTGAATTCACCCAAACAGGTCGCCGCTGTCCTCTTTGAGGAGCTGAAACTCACCCCCGCAAAAAAGGGAAAGAGCGGCTTCTCCACCGATGTGACTGTCCTTGAAGGTCTCGCTAAGGAACATCCCCTCCCGAAGAAACTTCTTGAATACAGAAGCCATGAAAAGCTCCTTTCCACCTATATTGATACACTCCCGCAACAGGTCAACCCCGAAACGGGTCGTGTGCATACAACATTCATCCAGACCGGCACGGCGACGGGGCGGCTTTCAAGCCGCGACCCGAACCTGCAGAATATCCCTGTGCGGACGCCTCAAGGGCGCGCCATCCGGGAAGGCTTCATCCCCGGCGAAAAGGGATGGCTCTTCCTCTCCGCCGACTATTCGCAGATTGAGCTCCGCATACTTGCGCACCTCTCCGGCGATGATGCCCTCGTCAAGGCGTTTCGTGAGGGAGAGGATATCCACAAAATCACAGCGGCAAGAATATTCGGCATGCCGGAGGAAATGG
The DNA here is from genome assembly GCA_026398545.1 of Candidatus Sumerlaeota bacterium. GTDB lineage: Bacteria > Sumerlaeota > Sumerlaeia > MWCT01 > MWCT01 > JAPLSR01. The sequence continues at coordinate 6,105 of JAPLSR010000192.1, forward strand.
TGACGGATAAGATGCGGGATACCGCCAAGGTCATCAATTTCGGCGTCATCTATGGCATGACGGCTCACCGACTGTCTAATGAGATAGAAATCTCCCATGGAGATGCCCAGCGCTTCATTGATGAGTATTTTAAAATCTATGGCGGGAGCAAAAAATGGATTGACCGGACGATACATGACGCCACCGAAAAGGGATATGTGACAACACTGCTCGGCAGGAGGCGCTATGTCCCCGACCTTAAGAGTCCGAACAAGATCATTCGCGCGGCGGCTGAACGGATTGCCGTCAATACCCCGCTCCAGGGAACATCCGCCGATATGATAAAACGTGCCATGGTCTTTCTGCACAAAAGACTCGTCAGGGAAAAATTAAGGGGAAGGCTCTTGATTCAGGTCCATGATGAACTCGTCTTTGAAACACCGGAAGATGAGGTTGAAGGCTTGACCGCACTTGTCAAGGAGGAGATGGAAGGCGCCCTTCCCCTCAATGTCCCCGTGAAGGTGGGCGTTAAGATCGGTTCCAACTGGGCAGAATGCTGAAAGGGTGTCGTTGGGTGGTTGAAACATTGCATTAATGTGTCATCGTATTGCTGATTCAACCACTCAAACAATCTTTTAATCGTCTTACAACCATGATTGCAGGTCTGACAGGTTCATTCGGGAGCGGAAAAACAACCGTCACAGAGTATTTAAAATCGCGCCGCATCCCCGTTATTGATGCTGATGAGATTGCCCGCGAGGTCACCGCTCCGGGCAGCCCCGGCATGGAGGTGGTGCTGAAGACGTACGGTGATGACTACCGAAGGGCTGATGGAGGACTGGATAGAAAAAAACTGGCGCTCAGGGTCTTTTCAAATCCCGATGACCTGAAACGCCTTGAGGAGATTGTTCATCCCCTTGTGAGGGAGAGGGAACTCGCACTTCTTGAAAAATATAAGAATGAACCACTTGTAGTTTTATCTGCGCCGCTCCTTCTGGAAAAAGGTCTTGACCGCTATGTGGATAAAATACTTGTTGTCACAATTTCCGAGGAGGTGCGTCTCAGACGCCTGATGAAAGGGCACAAAATGACACGCGAGGAAATCACAGAGCGCCTGAAAAGCCAGATGCCCCAGGAAGAAAAGGCACGCAGTGCCGATTTTATCATAGACAACAGCGGCACCACCAAAGAGACACAAAAGAGGATTGATGCCGTCTTGAAAACTCTTTTAGAAAAGAAGGTATAAAAAATGCCAGGAAAGAAAAAATCAACAGAGACTCCCGTGGAGAAAAAAACCGCTCCTGAAGAATCCAAACCCATACCTCGCCGCCGCGGACGTCCACGGAAATACCCCGCACCGGCTATCGTCGCGGATGCGGAATCAAAATCTAAAAAGGCGGAACTGCAATCACAACCTCTGGCGCCCCGTCGACCGGAACCCGCCGCGGTGGAAGGGAAAAATGTGGTGACAGAGACGCTCCCGCGCGCAAAAAGAACGGCTCCACGTCTCGTTCCCCGCATCCATCCCAAAGCGGATCTGATTGAGGCTTATGTCACCACTGCGAAAATGCCGGAACCTGTTGCAACCGCCCTCCCGGAGGAATCACCGACGGTGGCAAAACCCTCCACCGAAAAAATATCCACCTCAAAAGAACCATCAGCCGAACCCTATGCCGGCGCACCCTCATTGACGGCTGAGACGGCTCCTGAATCGTCGCCAGCGCAGGAAATGGAATCTTCTCCCGCAACAACACAAGCCCCAACGCCGCCGGAACAGAAAATCGAACCCCGCTTTGCCACCCCGCCTTCCACTGAAAAGCCCGAGCCAAGACAGCCATATTATGAACGCCCCGAACCGCCCGCTCCGCCATATCCACAGCGCCCACAAAGACGCGGCGGCGGCTACCGTACCAGCCCAGCTTCTCAAAACCATATCGCCCGAAATGACCTCCAGGCTGATGTAACTGAGGATTTAACCATCCACCAGCCCTCCATCATTGACCTCGGGAACGGTGATACCATCCCGGCTGACCTCAGTATCCTCAAGTCATATTCCATTTCAAGACTCTGCGAAATCGGGCGCAAGATGGAGATTGAAGGATATGCCAACTATCGGAAGCAGGACCTCATCTTCAGGATTTTGCAGAAAAACGCTGAAAAGCAGGGCAACCTTTATGGGGAAGGGGTGCTGGAAATCCTCCAGGACGGCTTCGGATTCCTGCGAAGCCCCAGATTCAATTACCTCCCCGGACCCGATGACATATATGTCTCGCCCTCGCAGATTCGCCGCTTCAATCTGCGCAAGGGCGATACCGTTTCCGGTCTAATCCGCCCGCCCAAGGAGGGCGAGCGATACTTCGCACTTCTGAAGGTCGAGGCGATTAACCAGTGGTCCATTGAAGAGGCGAAAAATAAAACCCTCTTCGACAACCTCACACCCCTTTATCCAATGGAACGCATCAACCTGGAAACCGTTTCCAATAAACTCACAACCCGCGTCATGGACCTGCTGACTCCCATTGGCAAGGGACAGCGCGGACTCATCGTGGCTCCGCCCCGCACCGGTAAAACCATGATTCTCCAGGATATCGCCAATGCAATCACCACCAATCACCACGAAATCTACCTGATTGTTCTCCTGATTGATGAGCGTCCTGAGGAGGTGACCGACATGCAGCGTTCCGTTAAAGGCGAGGTTATCTCCTCAACCTTTGACGAACCCGCCGACCGCCACGTCCAGGTCGCTGAAATGGTCATTGAGAAGGCAAAACGCCTGACGGAACACGGGAGGGATGTGGTGATTCTCCTCGACTCAATCACACGACTTGCCCGCGCCTACAACACGATTGCGCCAGCCAGCGGAAAGATTCTCTCCGGAGGCATTGACTCCAATGCCCTGCCGCGCCCCAAGCGCTTCTTCGGCGCCGCCCGCAACATCGAGGAAGGGGGCAGCCTGACCATCATCGCCACCGCCCTCATTGACACGGGCAGTCGCATGGATGACGTCATCTTTGAATAGTTTAAAGGAACGGGGAATATGGAGGTGAATCTGGTTCGCAAACTCGTTGACCGCCGTATTTTCCCCGCCATTGACATTGCGCGTTCCGGCACTCGCAAGGAGGAGCTCCTCCTGAGCGAAAAGACCCTGAGCCGCATCTGGCTCCTGCGTAAAGTCCTGAATGAACTGGGCACCGTGGAGTCGATGGAATTCCTGCTGGAACGCCTCAAAAAAAGAGAAACCAATACAGAATTT
>JAPLSR010000146.1 GCA_026398545.1 Candidatus Sumerlaeota bacterium
TGAAGCAGGGACGCTCCGACGAGGCACACAGGGAATATGACACCGCCCTCAATACCGCCCCGCCAGCCTTGCGTCCCGCAATTCTCTCCGACAAACGCTGCAGCGCCTTTCCAAAACCATGAAAATCCCCTTCCGCCGTAAGCTTGCCGAAGGCGGACTGATGGATAACCCCGCATATTTCTGAAAAGCATTGACGCTGGGGTGCATCTCTGTGATGAATACCTGCCGTAAGTTTTCAAGAGCCGTATTGATTGGGATACGGCAGCATTATACTCTGCAGACAGGGAGACAGGTGGCGGGGAATGAAAATCAGGACTGCGGAATTTGTGAAAGGCGCCGTTGCACCGGAGCAGTTCCCGCGGGATGGTTTTCCGCAGGTGGCATTTGCCGGACGCTCCAATGTGGGCAAATCCAGCCTGATTAATTCCCTTGTGAACCGCAAAAATCTTGCCCGCACAAGCCGCACACCCGGACGCACACAGGAAATCAATTTCTTCCTCATCAACGGTGATTTTTTCTTTGTTGACCTCCCCGGCTTTGGATATGCGAAGGTTCCCTTGAGGGTCAAAAAGACATGGGACGCGATGATAACGCGCTGTCTCGTGGAAAATCCCGCCTTGAAGATGGTTGTCTTCATCCTTGACGCCCGTCGCATCCCCTCGGAGGGGGATAAAGCGTTTATAAAATGGCTGGAGGCGCACAGGATTTCTTATGTCCTTGTTGTGACAAAGTCTGATAAACTATCGCGCGGGGCGCTTTTAAACAATCTGCGCCTCATCAAAGCCACACTGCAGGCTCCGGAAGGTGTGGAGATGATTCCCTATTCTGCCAGGACGGCATTGGGACGTGAGAGGCTCCTTGAGGTGCTGGGGCGCGCTGTGGAGGGCGGGGGGTAATGAGGAGTTCAGGTGCGACAGGCATCGGGGCGGCATTTTTTGAGGTGATGGCGGCTGTCGGGTATTTTTGCGCCCTTGCGGTGCTTCTTGTTGTCTGGCAGCCCGGACGGTACGGGTGGGGGTTTTTTGTCCATGTCCTGATGGCGGTGGCGTTTGCAGGAACGCTCTTTGCGCCCCATCTCTCCGGACGTCGCATCCGGGCGCCGCTATCAGCGCCTGAAATCCTTCTATTTTTAATTTTCGCCTATCTCATTTTTAACACTGCCCATTCACAAATTCCCGTTGCCGTTCTTGAAAGGTTTCCTTTTGTTCTTGACGGTCTTTTTGCCTTTTACATCGGTGCGGTGATTTTTTCGCGCCGCCATGAGGCAGTTATCCCGCTGTTTTTTCTGTTTATTATTGGTGTTTACATCCTCAGCCTGCATTATGGCAATTCTGACATCTGGATGCCTCCGGGAGACGCACCTGCGCTTTATCGCGGTGAGAAAATGTCCGCTGCCGTATTTGCCGATTACCCAATATGGGGCTGCGGGTATGGCGTCCTCCCGCAACTTGTTTTCAAATACCTTATCATGCCAGACCGTTATCCGCCCGTCTTTCGCAACAGTTATGCGCTTCTCTTGGCGGAGATGGGGTCTGTGGGGATTATTTTGTGCCTCGGATTTCTTGGCGCTATGGTGATTATCATCAAAAGGAAGCGGGAAAAGGTGCTGGCAGGAGGCAAAAAGGTTCGGGCATGGTTTTTCTATGCGGCAGTTCTCCTCCTCCTTTTTCTCCTTGCAGGCGGGCTTGCCTCGCCCGTCATGGCGGCGCCGGCAGGGATAGTCATTTTCCTGCCCATCTGCGGGATGCTCACAGGCATGACAGGGGGCGATGAGGTCAGTGACACAGCGCCGCTCCGTCGCCAAAGCTATGGAGCATCGGCGACTGCCGGACAGCGTCGCTTGAACCGCACGGGGCGACCCTTCTTCATCGGCGTCTCCACCATTCTTGCCCTTATTCTTCTTTTAGAGGCAGTGCCTCTCATCTCGGAACGCTTAGCGCATTATGGAAACATAGCCGAAATAGGGACGACAACCTATGGGCGGCGGTTGAACCTTGCCTCGCGCCTGATGCCCTGCAATGCTGAATACCATCGCCGTTATGCCCAGCATCTTCGCGCCCTCTGCTCCGTCGCCAAAGATATGGAGCGTCGGCGACCGCCGACAAAGACGATGGCGCTTGCCCTCCTGATTGACCTCGCTTATCACCGCGCCCTGAGATGGAACCCATACTCCGTGGGTATTTATATGGAATATGGCCATTTTCTTGACCTGACGCATGACCGAAAGGGACTTGTCAGCCTTATGGAAAGGGCAAAGAAGAATTGTCCGGGGAGTCTGGAGGTCAGGCTTTTTCTCTGCCGTGGATATATAGACCTGGGTCAGCGCAAGGCGGCGCTTGACGAGCTGGATGACCTTCGCGCCTTTTATCCGCTGGATTACCCGACGCATCTCCGCATCGGGCGCTATTATGCAGACCTCGGCGCCAGGGGCGCCTCGCAATACTCCTACCTGCTCGCCGAACAAGCCCTTCGGCCTCCGCCATAGGCTACTGCCGACGGTGGATGGCAGGCGAGTGCCTTTGTCAGTCAGGTCGGAACCTCTGTTATCGTGGGAAAATCCGCAAAAAGAGATACATCAGGGGAAGGCAACCATATAGAAGACATCCGGAATCCTTCACATCCGCATCCCTCTTAAAGGCGCTTTCCACCAAGTCGCCCACCTGTGATGCAATGCCGAAAAAAGCCCCGAGGAATAATAGTTCCCTGTCCGTGAGGATAGGCTTCTGAGGCTTCTGGATGATGTCAAAGACGATGGTGCAGGCAAAGGCTGTGAGGAGGGCGAAGACAAACCCGCCGATGGCGCCTTCGACAGTCTTTTTGGGGCTGAGGCGCGGACAGAGCTTGTGGCGCCCAAGCCTGCTTCCCACCAGATATGCCCCCACATCTGTGAAAAACACAATCGCCAGAAGTGCGCCGAGGAGAAGATTGCCATCCTTCATGTTCAGGATAATAAGACCAAGGGCAACAGGCAGTGCTATCCATAACACCCCGAGCAGTGTCGCCCCTGCGCCGGCAAGGCTTCCCGCGAAATCATAAGGGAGGATGAAAACCGTTAGTGTTGCGGCGATGGAGATGATGAGAATTGCTTCAATATCTGCCAGCTGATAAAAATAGGCATCCAGGATGAGCGCCGCCGTCATGAGATACATCATCTCTATGCGGGGACGCGCCTTTGCGTTTTTGGCGATTGTGTAAAATTCAGAGATGCCGAGGATGGCGGTCAAGACGAGAAATAAAGTCAGAATCCAGGTGAGTTGCGGGATAATAACTGCAAGGAGGAGGATTCCTCCCATCACGAAACCGGTTCTGTTGCGTTTGAAAGCCATGTGATTCAGATTGCCGATGCGCCCTTCAAAATTTGCGGATAAATCATTTGTGTATCCTTACACCCCCCCGAATCGACGCTCGCGCTTTTGATAATCGATGAGCGCCTCAAGAAAGATGCGCTTGTTGAAATCGGGCCACAGGACATTCGTGAAATAGAGTTCCGCATATGCCGCCTGCCACAGGAGGAAATTGCTGATGCGGTATTCCCCGCTGGTGCGGATAATGAGGTCGGGGTCGGGAAGCTCGGGGTGATAAAGAAAGGCGGCGAAGCGTTCCTCCGTGATGTCATCGGGGTGAATTTTGCCTGCGGCGGCGTCCGTCGCAATTTTTCTGACGGCGTCCGCAATCTCCGTGCGTCCGCCATAACTGAGGGCGAGATTGAGAATCAGTCCCGTGTTTTTTTGCGTGATTTTCTGCGTCTCGAGAAGCTGCATCCGGCAGTCATCGGGGAGACGCCGGATGTGCCCGGAGGAAACGAGGCGGATATTATTCTCCATGAGTTCGGGTATCTCATCCTTCAGAAAACGTCTCAGAAGTGACATGAGGAACTGGATTTCCCTTTTTGGGCGTGACCAGTTTTCCTCGGAAAAGGCGTAAAGGGTGAGGGCATGGAGATTGAGTTCCGCCGCGGTGCGTGTTGCGGTGCGGACGGCATCGATGCCCGCCCTGTGCCCGCTCATGCGGCTTTTAAAGCCGTGAAGACGCGCCCAGCGGCCATTGCCGTCCATGATGATGGCAACATGTCTCGGCAGGCGATTCTTATCCAGCTGCTGAAAAAGTTCCTGTTCGGAAAGTGTCATCTCAGTAATTGAGTCATTGATTCATTGAGTCATTGATTGATTCATTGATTCAAACAGCGGAAGACGGGAAGAGCACAGGAGGCTCAGACCTCCATTATCTCCATTTCCTTTGCTGTCAGGATCTCATCAATTTTCTCAATGTATTTATCCGTCAGTTCCTGAATCTTATCAATGTCATTATACATCTCATCCTCGCCTATCTGATGCTCCTTTTCCAGTTTTTTCACCTCATCCTTGTGTTTGCGGCGGGTGTTGCGGATGGCGACGCGGGCCTCCTCCGCCATCTGCTTTGCCATCTTGACGTATTCCTTCCGACGCTCCTCGGTGAGTGCGGGGATTGTGATGCGGATAACGCGTCCGTCATTGGTGGGGGTGAAGCCGAGGTTGGCGGCAAGGATAGCCTTTTCAATGGCGGGAAGGGTATTTTTGTCCCACGGCTGGACCATGATTGTCTTGGCATCGGGAATACCGATGGAGGCGACCTGTTTGATGGGCACCTTGCCGCCGTAAGCCTCCACCTGGACGGTATCAAGGAGTGTGGGGGTTGCGCGCCCCGTGCGAATCGTGGCAAATTCCTTCTCTAAGGAAATCAGTGCCTCCTTCATCTCATCTTCCGTCTGGCGATAAAGCGCTTTTAACATCTTGCCTTCTCCTCTTCACAAGGATTAACCCATATCATTCAGGAAGAATGAAGTTACATTTGTAAAAACGTGTATTATTTGTCAATTTATCCACGATTATTCTCTCCGGGTCAATCGCTCTTTCCCCCGACCAGCGTCCCGACAGGCTCTCCCATGACAACGCGCCTGAGGTTGCCCGCTTTTGTGACGTCAAATACGATGATGGGGAGGTTGTTATCGCGGCACACGGCGAAGGCTGCGGCATCCATGACCTTGAGATTCTGCGCAAGGACATCATCATAGGAGATGGCTTCAAAGAAACGCGCATCGGGATTTCGCGCCGGGTCGGCGGAGAAAACACCTCGCACTTTTGTCCCCTTGAGAAGGACGTCCGCATTGATTTCATTGGCGCGGAGGGCGGCGGCGGTATCGGTGGTGAAAAAGGGGCTGCCGGTGCCGCAGGCGAATATGACCACGCGCCCCACCTCAAGATGTTTGAGGGCGCGCCGCCGGATAAATGGCTCGGCAATGTTCGGCGAGGGGATGGCTGAGAGGATGCGCACCTCCATCCCCTTTTTTTCAAAATTATCCTGAAGCATCAGGGCGTTGATTAAAGTTGCAAGCATGCCGATGTTATCGGCGGTGGTGCGGTCCATATTGGCGGCGAATGGTGCCCCGCCGCGGAAGATATTACCGCCGCCCGTAACGAGGGCGACCTGCACACCCATCACCACAACCTCTTTAATCTGGTCGGCAAAGATATTAATTGACGCCTCGTCAAAGCCGAAATCGTGGCGTCCCTTGAGGAGTTCCCCGCTCAGTTTCAGAAGGATTCTCCGATACCGGGGTTTTTCGGTCATGGTTCCATCCCTCCCAATCTCCGGTATTTGTCGCCGACGCTCCATAGCTATGGCGACGGAGCGCGGTCGTTGCACCCATTCTCACTCTTCCCCAACCACGAAGCGGGCGAAGCGTCGCAGGACAATATTCTCCCCAGTCTTGGCAATCTTTTCCTTAATCAGGTCGCCCACGGTGATATTGGGGTCTTTCACGAACGGTTGTTCAATGCAACATACTTCTTCATAAAACTTCTCTATGCGACCTTCAACAATTTTATCGATAATCTTCTCCGGCTTGCCCTCATTTTTCGCCAGATTGGTGTAAATCTCCCTTTCACACACGAGAACCTCTGCGGGGATTTCATTCCGTGTAACATAGCGCGGAGCGGCGGCGGCGATGTGCATCGCCACATCCTTGCAGAGGGACTGAAACTCCTCATTACGGGCGACAAAATCCGTCTCGCAGTTCATCTCGAGCAGGACCCCCAGCTTGCCCGGCGGATGGATATATGTGTATATGAGACCCTCGCGGGCGGTGCGGGTGGACTTCTTATCCGCCTTTGCCTTTCCCTGCTCCCGCAGGAGCTTGATAGCCTTCTCCATATCGCCTTCACACTCTTTGAGGGCGTTTTTACAATCAAGAATCCCCGCGCCCGTCTTGGCGCGCAGTTCCTTGACCATGTCGGTTGTGACTTCCATTATGCAATCTCCTTTTTCACGGACTGTTCCGCTGTTACAGGGGGGTGCGGTTCAAGCCTGCTCCGGCGTTGATATGGGCTCTCCGACCGGCGCCTCCACCGGAGGGGTGGATGGCTCCGGAGCGGGCGGCATTGCCTCAGGCTGAGCCGTGGCAGAAACCGCAGGTGGGACCTCCACCATCGGCGCGGGCGCAGGTGGGGCCTCTACCACTGGCGCGGGCGCGGTGGGTGCCTCCATGACTGGTTGCGTTGTGGCTACTGGGGCGGGTTGTGCCGTGGGCGCAGGTGGGGCCTCTACCACTGGCGCGGGTGCGGCGGGTGCCTCCACAACTGGTTGCGTTGCGGCTACTGGGGCGGGTTGTGCCGTGGGCGCATGTGCGGGCTGCGCCGCAGGCGTGGGGAGTGGGATGCCCAGCATAGCCGCAATTTCCGGAGTCAGACCAGCCGGGTCAACCCCTTGAATCGCCTGCATCTCCATCAGTCCCTCAATGCAGGCAATTTTAATCTGGTCTGCCATGAGCTTGATGGCGCGGATGGCGTCATCATTTCCCGGTATGACATAATTGATGACGTCGGGGTCGCAGTTTGTATCCACAATGGCAACAATGGGTATTTTCAGTTTATTTGCCTCATGCACGGCGATACTTTCCTTGTGAGGGTCAACGATGAAGACAATACCAGGGTGTTCAGACATATTTTTAACGCCGGCAAGGTTCTTGGATAAGGAGTCCTTTTCATGCTGGAATCGGCTGATTTCCTTTTTTGTGTAACGCTTTAGTGTGCCATCCGCCTCCATCTTCTCAAGGTCAATAAGGCGCAGGATGCTTTTTCGGATGGTGTTGAAGTTGGTGAGCATTCCGCCGAGCCAGCGGTTATTGACATAAAACATGCCGCAGCTCTTTGCGGCTTGCTCAATAGAGTCCCGCGCCTGTTTCTTTGTCCCTACAAATAAGACCTTTTTGCCCTGGGCAACGCCCTCCTTGACGAATTTCATCCCCTCTCTCAAGAGTCGCAGGGTCTTTTTCAGGTCGATGATGTAGATGCCGTTGCGCTCGGTGAAGATATACTTTGCCATCTTGGGGTTCCACCGGCGGCTCTGATGGCCAAAGTGCACACCGGCTTCAAGAAGGTGCTTCATTGTCACGGTTTCACTCATAAATGGTTCCTCCTCCGCCGCCATCTTCCAGCGTGGCGATTCGCCTCAGGCAATCCGCCTTCGGCGAACACCACCATGCCGTCCGGCAGCGTGTGAAATAAAAAACGTCCTTTCTCACCAGGATATGATGAAAAAGCGAAAGGTTCGTATCAAACGGTTCAGAGGCACGCAAGGGAAATTTGCAATCATGGGGCGTGCGTTATTCTTTGAGACGCCCCCACGTCTTTAACAGGCTGGTTTATAGACGAATTACTTGAGGCAGGTGCGTCTTCAACGCCAGCGATGGGCATTGCCGCCTATTAGCGAGCCACATCGACGCTCCCCGCAATTATATACATTTTTATAGGGGTCTGACCCTCATATTTTCTGTTGCTGTCGTCGGAGCGGGCTTGCGGCGATCGCCAGACTCCGGTCGCGGAGCTTCTCCAGCAGTTTGATCTTTTCCGAAAAGGGAAGCGCGGCCAAACGCCGGCGCGCCTGCCGTTTGCTTTCCAATACTCGGCGAAGCCAATCGCTCATTGCCTACCCTCCCAGAAAAGTATCGCCGAACTTCTCCCATTTTTCAAGCAGACTGTGCCGGGTGAGAATCTGGTCCAGTTTATCGGCATCAAGGACGCCGCTTTCGACGAATTGCAGGATACGGCTGAAATCCTTGGCGCGGCCCGTCTTCAGCGCTATGGCGACCAGATGTTCGGCGGTCATCACGCGCGTGCGAATTCCTTCTACTTCGGTCTCGACGGCTTGCTCTATCGCTTCTTCGTCCAGCGCGTCGCTCGGAGGAAGGAATTGCACGGGCCATCCTTCGATGACGATGTGCTCCTTCTCGCTCTTGCAGCCCCGAGCGGTCAGGTACTCGTAAAGGGGCGCGAGCGTGACCAGCGAACTGCCTCCCGTCTTTGGCAGCGAAACGAAAACATCCACATCCAGCGTGGCCGAAGGTTCGAGGTAAAAAGTCGCTCCGACCGCTCCGCCGATCGCATATCTGCCGATGACTCCATCAGCCTCCATCTGATTGATGATTTCCAGGGTCGCTTTCATCTCGCTGCACTACCCTCCACAATCAAAAAGTTACTCCGCCGTCGGTCAATACCCTCACCAATACCCTCACTGCCAAGATAACGCCAGCAATGGGCATTATAGCTTATTAGCGAGCCGCATCGCTGCTCCCCGCAATTTTATATATTTTTATAGGGGTCTAACCCTCATCTGTACCTCATCTGTACTTCGCACACGGCATACCAACCGGGTCACGACCCGACCTGAACCCTATCCCCAGTTCACCTATCAATTTTGGTAGCGGTCACCCCTCCTCCGTCAATGCTTGTCCGAACCTCGTTTCCTTCACCAAATACTTGCGGAAGTTTCCTGTAAAAATCCACGCTAATCGTTTTTGCAACAAGCAAGATGAGGAGGACAGCGAGAACCACGTTCAGAAACAATTTAGCCCTTGCAGAGCAGGTGAAGTGGCTGACTTGAAGATACGTTACAAAGAGCGTCTGCCCTAGAAGGAAGAATATCGTTAGCCCGGCGGGCAGCGTAAAGGCGTTGCCCGGACGGAATATGATCATGTCCAGCGCCTTGGATTCCCACACCAACCCAATGTAGCCAATACCTGCCATATGCTGTTCCATCTGCCGGAGGTACATGGAAATGAGGCCCATCTTGCCATTGATGGCAACCAGTTCGAAGAAAAGTACGAAGTAGACCGATGTAGACGCGAGCGCGAAACCGGAGCTTTGGCGAACTCGGGCAAGGTTAAAGACGTAAATGAGGACAAAGAAAGCTTCGATGGCCAGGACCAGTAGAAACAACCGCACCTCTAGGTTGAGTACCTGTTCCTTGCGTGCAGCGAATTCCTGAAGAAGCGCCTGTTGCATTTCCATTGGTCGTTCTCTCCTATAGATGGTGGATAGCTGCGTAGTAACCGGAGACCAAGAACAAAGCTGTTAGGGCTAGGGCAAAACAGAAGACCACAAAGCGTTTTCTCGGTGAAAAAGACACGTGACCATCATGATAATGGCGACAGAAGATGAATAACCAGATCCCTTGGAAGAAGACAAATCCATGAATAAGAGTCAAGATCACGACGGCTATATACCCAGGACCGGCATAACTTTCCAGGAAGCGAGGAACATTGACGAAGGTCAACGAACAAACAGAACTAGCCAATACCAGGAATGCCCAAAGAGGTACAACGACGCCTCTGGTGTCATTCGCCATGCCTTTGATTTCGTTTCTCCAGTCATCAAAACCGAGAAAATCTACTTCGTGAAGTTGGTTTTTATTACACCTTTCGTTTGACACCGCGTTTCCCGTCATTCCCAGCAATTCGCAGTCCAACTTAAGATGAATAAACTTGGCTATAGATATGCACCAGGAACTTTGCGACAAACCATGCAATAGGATACACGCATTAAGGAATATGAAAAGAAAAGCGAGCCACACGTAATGGTCGTCTTTGAGTCCTGCGGAAAGATCGAGTTTACCTGCGGCCCGAAGACCAATGGCAGCGTACGCGGCGCTGATATAAAGCACGACGGTACGATCCAGGCGTTTGTTGTAGTCCAGCAGTTCACTAAGGTAGCGCTGCTTTTCTTGAATAACAATTCTTAATCTAGCTTGCTCGTCAGCCATTTTGGCCTCCCGTGTATTTCGACGGAACAATAGAGGGTCAGACCCCTATAAATATATATAAAAATTTAAGTAAATACTGATGCTCCATAGTGTTACATCCCCTTCAACTCTTAGATAATAAACAATATGTTTTCTACTTTTGATTTGGCGGGAAGTCAACAACAACTCATACTATTTTCTCACCAGTAAAATATTTATAGGTTTTTTATTTATATTCATTTTCTTCCTTTCGGGATTTTCTTGCGGAGGACGCCGGCAAGAATAAAAACCCCGCAAAGCCTTGATTTTGCAAGCTTGGCGGGGCGTTATGTCTGGCGCGCCTGAGACGATTCGAACGTCCGACCTACGGATTAGGAATCCGTTGCTCTATCCATCTGAGCTACAGGCGCATTGCCATGTCATGTAAAAAACGTTTTTCATCTCCCTTTTAAGGACTCTACCTGTCAATGAAAAAGAATATTCTTCATGTCTGCACAGTATGGTCACGACTGGAATCCGATGCAGGATGTTCTTCCTCTGCCGTTTTTGATTCCTCCGGTTTCTTTTCCAATGGATGATATCCCCCCAATTCCTGCAGGACGGCATCAAGCGGAATCTTTAGCTCGGGAGCGCTCTGATAGCGGTTCTCAGGGCTCTTTGCCAGGCATTTCATTATGATTGCATTGACACTCTCAGGAATGGCGGGAGAGATTTCCCGCGGCGGGGTCGGCTCCACATTAATTTGCTGGTATGCGATGTCGCCGGAGATAAAGGGCGGCGAGCCAACAAGGAGTTCATATGTGATAATTCCCACGGAATAAATATCGGAGCGACCATCAATCTTTCCGCCCCGCACCTGCTCCGGCGACATGTAACGCGGCGTCCCAATCATGGAACCTGTTGGCGTGAAACTTGCCTCCTCAACGTGGACAATTCCGAAATCCGTAATCTTCACCTCGTCATCTTTATCAATCATGATGTTATCCGGTTTGATATCCCGGTGAATGATGCCGTGATTATGGGCGCATTCAAGCGCTTCGCACAGCTGAGACATATATCTGAGTGACTGTACCACCTCTACTGTTGTGATGTCGAGGGATTCGGCAAATCTCTCCTCGATGATGTCACGCAAGGATGGTCCATCGACAAAGCTCATGGTGATATAGCTCTGACCATAGACATTTGAGATATTGTAGTCATAGATTCTCACAATATTTTTGTGATTCAGGGTTGCGGCAATACGCGCCTCGCGGAAGAAGCGGTCGATAGCCTTGCCGCTGCCGGAGAGTCCCTCGCGCAGGATTTTCATGGCGACAGAACAGTTATTTTTAATATCGTAGATTTTGTGGACAACGCCCATACCTCCGCTTCCGATTTTGTCAATGTATTTGTATCTGCCAATGGCATGGTCGCCGATTAGTTCATGCATCTTGGGGTCGATAAAGATGGATGCCCCCGCTCCTTCCAGACCCTGAATTTTCTCCTCCAGCGTCTTCATCAGGTTTGCCACATCCCCGTATTCCGGGTCGCGTTTGTGTATGAGACGGAGCGCCTCAGACGCCTCCTTTAACATGTTGCGCTCAAGGAGTTTTTTATAAAGATTATAAAGGTCTTTGAAGTCCGCAGGCAAGATTTCCCTCAGCATCATGAAGCGGTCCAGCGCCAGTGCATATTCGCCGATATTCTCATAAACCCTCGCCAGACGCCGGTTTGCCGTGATGGTGAATTCGGGAAAGTTTGCCGCCTCCTGGTATTCACCGATTGCCTTGTCCGTTTCGCCCATGGACAGACACAGGTCCCCGTAAAGAAGCATAACATCAGGGAGTTGAGGGTTCACAGCGAGCTGCTGGTCATATATGTTGCGGAGCCTGATCTGGATTTCCCTGACGCCGGGGTAGATTTCAAGCGACCTTGAGAAGTAGGCGGCAGCCCTGTTCGGGTCTCCATGTGAGGAGAAAAAGTCCCCGCAGAAAACAAAGTTTGCAAGGGATGGTTTTTCCATGGATTGCAATATCTGGTCAATGCGGATCATGACCCATTGCCAATCCTCATACCCGACTTTTAGAATCCCGATATATTTCTCGAGAGCGCTTTCCCATTTCTTATTCTTGAAATGCAACTCCCCCAGCCCGAGCTCGGTGTGAATCTTGAGCTCCTTATCCTCGCGCTCCTGCGCCTCCACAATGACGAGGTCGTGCGCATTGATGAACTGGAGAAGATAGACCGCCGTGTCTAACTCCCCATGACGTTCCAGCCGCAGGGCGATTTCATTGATGAGCGCCTTATTTTCCATGTCAAGCGGGATGCGGGAGAGAAAATCAAACGCCTGGCGGTGGTCCTCCACATCCATCAAGTGGCGGGCTATCTTCTTGATAATTGAACAGTCCCCCAGCTCCTCTATGTTCAGTGGACGTGCAAGTTCAATCGCCTCGTTGGTTCTGTCGTTACTCATGTAAAGATTGATAAGTTCAATCTTGTGGTCGGGGGAAACGTCCATATCCGATTCCACCGCCACAAGCGCCTCAAGATACTTGATGAGCCACACAATGGATTCCTTATCCGCCACGCCATCCTTTATAAGACCCCGGTAGAATTCAGCCGCCTTCTCAGGCATCCCTGACTTGTCACAAAGGAAGGCGTAAAGGGAGAGGGCAACAGGCGGAAGCACATAAGAACGGTGGGCGATGGAGAAACTCTTCAGGATGATGGGATAATCTTCATACCCAAGCTGGATGGCGGTCTTGTAAGATGCCACCGCCGCTTCAGGATATTTCAGAAAGAGATTCACATCCCCCAGCGCCCTGTAAAGGTCTGCTGACTGGTCAAGCTGTGATTTGAGGGCATCTAACCGGTTCCTGGTTTCCGTGAGGGCTTGAACATCAATGCCGGTGAGTTCGGAAATATTGTTCGCCAGATCTGCCGGTTGCTGGATGAGATAGCAGATGCTGAGGACGCGGTGAATTCTCAGATTTTCCGGAGCGAGGTCGGACAGGCGTTCAAGGAGACGAAGCGTCTTCAGCCCCAGCATGTCGCTCTTCAGATACATCTCCGCCAGACTCGTCAACATCTGGACATTGTCAGGATATTTCTCCAGTGATGTCTCAAGCGAGCGGATGGTTTTATTGAGGATATCGTCTTTCATGACCCTTATAATTATTCATCCCCTGTTATTTGGCAATGGGATAAAGAATGGTGAAGGTGCTACCCTTCCCCGGTGCGCTTTCGGCATGAATCTTGCCGCCTGTTGCCGATGAGAACTTAATATTGTCAGTAGAGACATAATTCAATAAAATTGTGGTAAAGTATATATACCAGACAAACAATCGTTTTAAGATGTCTGGAAATAATTATTTATCTCATCCTCCGAATGGGCAACGTTGAAAATCTTTGTGAATCCCAGCAGGTCCAGAATCTTAAAAACCTTCTCGTTAGGTTGCAGGAGCACAATATCGCCGGATTCCCGCCGGAGCTGCTGAGTAAGCGCCATCAGCGCCCCGATTCCCGCACTCGATATGTAATTCAATCCCTTGAGGTCAATAACCATCCGATTCTGACCGCCCTGGATAATCTCCGCCATCCTCGCTTCAAATACGTTCACCGTATGTGCATCCAGAAAGCCAGCCAGCTCAATAATGCTGTAGTTCTTGTTCTGGTTCTCCACCTTGACATTAAGGCCGAATGATTTCATGAGAAACCCCCGGAAACCTGATTGTTCTGCAAATTAGCGCCGCTGGATTCTGCCATACTCACATGCTCGTGGTCAGCACGGGAATTCACCTTGAAGGCAATTATGGTGATGTCATCGTGCTGGGGCAACTCTTTTGTGAATTGCCGTATGTCCGCCATGACGGCGTTAATCACCTCCTGCGCCTTCCCCCCATGGCATGACTTGATGACATTCAGGAGGCGCGTTTGACTATATTCTTCCGAAGAGTTGTTTATAGCCTCAATTACACCATCAGTATAAAGCACAGCAAGGTCGCCCTTTGCAAGATTTATTTCCGTATCCACGGTGATGTTGAAGATGTCCTCGCTCACAAGACCGAGGGCAATTCCGTTCGGGGTGTAAAGATTAAGTTCACCGCCTCCCGCCCCGCAGGTTATCAGCGGTTCATGACCGGCGCGGGCGAAGCGCAATGTGTGCCGCCGCACATCAATTATGGCGTAGGTCATAGTAATAAAGACATTCACCAGCGTGTCCTTCCGTATATACTCATTCACAACCCTGAGCACCGCGGCGGGGGAGAGATTATTACGGCTCTCCGCCCGCAGGATGCTCCGCAGCATCGCCATCACCAGCGCCCCCGGTATTCCCTTCCCCGATACGTCTGCAATCACTATCCCCAGGTGCTCCTCATCCACCCAGATAAAATCATAGTAATCGCCCCCGACCTCCAGCGCCGGCTCGCTAAAGGCTGCCATCTCCATCCCCTCAATCATCGGGCATTCCCTTGGTAGAAGCAGGCGCTGAAAATCCCGCGCCACTCTCAGCTCCTGCTCAATGCGCTGCTGTTTCGCCAGCCGGTCATACAGCTTGACAATATCCACTGTGACGGCGGCCTGGTCGGAGAGAGACTCGAGAAGGCTCATATCCCGCTGGTTGAAATACTGCCCATCGCGCTTGTTGACAACCACCATGACCCCCAGCACCTTCTCCTTGATCTTCAGTGGCGCAACCATCAGGCTGTCAATGGGGATGTCCGATGTTACCCGCACCCGCGGGTCATTCTGGGCATCGGTGATGAGCTGAGATTCCCCCGTCTGCGCCACATACCCGATAATCCCTTCTCCAGGGTTAATCTTGTCCCTCATGATGCGTTCGGTGAGATATTTCCGCTTGGTGAAGATATGTTCCGTGGTCTTGTGCAGGGGCGGGAAAAGCCCCAGTATCACCTGCGCCCGCAGGGTGTTATCCTCCTCGTTCAAGAGAAAGATGGCGCCGGATTCCGCATGGGTGTATTCCACAATGAAATTTGTGATTATCTCTAAAGAGCCTTGCAGGTCGATGGTTTGGGTAATGCGCTCGCCGATTTTGTGCAGGAAGGAGAGGACCGCCTCCCTTTCCTTTGTGCGCACCTCGCTATAATGCTGAAAAAAGCGGATGCGCCTCCTCAGGAAAAGCACATATATAAGAAGCCCGAGGACAATAAGTATGAGGGCATGTTTTGACATGGATTGCCTAACTCTCACGCATCACCAGTGAAATTATGAATTAGTCCTATAATATGAAATTTGCACATGTCAACACCTCCAGTCCTTTCCCGATGGAGGTCGTCTAAAAATGAAACAGCCGCAATTCATCCTCGCTCCGCCGCTGAAGCTATGGTCCAGCCTTCGCAGCCGCTTCGGCGGAGTAGGCCGCGTAAGCGACTGACATATAATTGAAACCATCGCGTCATGACCACTTCATCTCAGCCTCTTCACACGCATCCGCCACCCGCCTGACGCGCCTGATGTCGCTTTCCGGCGGAACCTGGTCACCCACCCCGACTATCATATTTTTATCCAGCGCCGCAATCTCGATATATCTCCGCACATAACTCATAAATTTCTCTTCACTGTGTACAGGGCTGAAGAGCGCCCCGGGGATGCCGCCCCACAGGGTCATGCCTTTCCCCGCCATGCGGCGCAACTCCTCCGGCGCCACATCCCCCATGGGCGCAGGCGTCACCCCCTCGGCGCAATCAAGCCCGCTCTCTGAAAGTATAGGCAAAAGTC
>JAPLSR010000130.1 GCA_026398545.1 Candidatus Sumerlaeota bacterium
AGAAATGAACTTATCTGAGGAAAGACAAGTGCTCAAAATTGAATCGTATTCTAACAGGTTTGCGAATCCAAAAATAATTGACATGTGGCAGGGGAGTGTTACTATAAAGTTATTAAAAAGGCGAGGTTCGGAAAATATGAAATTCAAATTCCGTTTGCGGGTCGCTGCCATTATTGCCACCATGGCTCTGCTTTCCCTGACTTACATGGCTTCCGCCCAGTATCAGCTCCTTGATTGGGCAAATTTTGAGAAGGGGAAGTTCCAGGAAAATTCATCACCCATCGGGGATAAATTTGACACCATGGCAAAGATTGTTGAATACAGCCAGATACCCAACATGCCGCCGGCATTCTGCTCCGGCGCTGTCGCCAATGAAGTCGGAAAATACGGTTTGCAGCTCTATATAAATCCGGATATCTGGAAGTTAGGTCTGGCGTATGCACTGCCCCTTGACCGTGACAGGCTGGGGGTCGTCGGGCGGGCATTATATCAGGCTGATTTTTATCTCCCACCCGTGGGGCAGAAGTTGCCAAGCCTTGCCGTTCTTGCCATGGAGCAGATGGCGCCCGGAGAAAAGGATCCCCACTCCTTTTACAGGTTTGGTCTGTCGCTTAATAGGTTCTTGTATTTTTCTTACGTTGTCAAGGATGAGCTAACTGCCCGCATCTTCCTGCAGGATGAGTCCATGTTTTCCAAGCTCCCCCGTCCGGGCTGGCACCGCTTCGCCATCGTCTTTGAGGGACCAAACAGGATACGTTGTTATATAGATGGGCATGAGGCGACTTTTTCGCCCGTTGAGGAACCCACCTTGCGCCTCCTCCAGGTCGGCATCATGGTGGCGGAAAAAGTAGAAAAGTATAATTGCTATGCCGATAATCTCTCCATCCAGTGGACACCGGAGGATTATCCGATTCCCATATCGCCCTATGCAGACACATGGAGGAATGTGCCGGTCTCATCCGCCCCCAGAACAACCGTTGCTCCAACCACCGCACCTGAAAATCCCACCTCGCCAGAAGCCTCTGCGAGTGCCATTTCATGGCTGGATACAAAGGTTGGCTGGGAGATGTCTCGGGAAAAGCAGACTCCAATGCTTGTCTTTTTCAGCGCCCCCAATGTCCCCTCTGTTGTCCTGCTGGATAAAATTATTGGGGACGAACCGCAGGCTCAGACATTTATAAAACAATTCATCCCCATCAGAATCGATGTAAATCAGCTCCGGGGCGGCGACATTGCCAAAAATTTCAATATCTTTAAACTTCCCACCCTTGTCATTGTTAATCCCCAGGGCAAGGAGGTCAATCGCGCCATCTTCGGGAGATATGACAACTGGCAGACCTTCGTCGCCAAGCTCCAGACAAAATAATATGAGATAATGGAAAATTGACAATTGATAATTAATAATTGACAATTTTAATTTAGGGGTTTTATTCGCTCGATTCTCACGCGTTTGATTTTGGGCGGCGTCACTTCCATCACATGAATGCGGTAGTCGCCAAAGGTGATGAGTTCATTGGGCTGGGGGACACGTCCGAGGGTGGTGTATATGAACCCGCCCACCGTCTCACAGTGGTACTTTGGGAGGATGATGTTGATTTCCTCCTTGAGGTCGTCAAGGTCCATCCGCGGGTCCACAATATACACGCCTGATTTTTCCTCATAACAGAAGATACTGCGCCTGTCAAACTCATCCTCTATCTCTCCCACAATCTCCTCAAGGATATCCTCGAGGGTGACAAAACCGCTGCAACCGCCATATTCGTCAAAGGCGATTGCGACCGACCTGTGTTGAGACAGGAGCTCCTGCAAGAGGTCGTCAATCCGTTTTGTCTCCGGCACATAATATGGCTCATGGATGTCCGATTTCAGGTCTTTCCAGGGGATATTTTCAGAGCGCAGGATATCATAAACATCAATGTATCCCACCATGTTGACGATGGTGTTTTCATAAACCGGGATGCGGGTATAGCCGGTGCGCTGAGCGGTCTCGATGACGGTTTCCGTTGTGGAGCCGTAGAGGGGGATGGCGATAATGTCAACGAGTGGCTTCATCACCTCACGCACGAGTGTTTTTTCAAGGTTAAAGATGCTCTGAATCATATCCACCTCGTGGCTGGGGGGTGGGGACTCCTTTCCTTCGCCGCCCCCCTGCCTCCACCGCCCCGACAAGGTTTTTCAGGTCTTCCCGTGTGAATTTCACCCGCCGGGCGCCTTTTTTGATGCCGAAGGGACGCAGGAGGAGAAATGTCAATACAGTAAAGAAGGTCACCGCCGGATTAAAGAGGAGAGAAAATAGCCTCAGCGGTTTGCGGAAAAAGAGCATCAGATTGTCAGCGTGCTGGCGGAATATCTGCTTGGGGATAATCTCACCTGCAATGAGAAGAAAGGGAGTCATGACAATTAGAGATAAAAGGTTAGTGAGGCCCTCGGAACTGCCCTGGGTGAGAAGACGGAGGAGTATGGAGAAAAACTCCTTTGCGAAGAGCACCCCAAGGATGGAAAAGAGATTTGTCCCCACCAGTGTGGCTGTGAGGACCTTCTGGGTGTCGGAGAGAAGGTGGATAACATCAGCCGCCCTCTTGTCGCCTGACATCTGAAGCGTCCTCAAACGGTGGCGGTTGGCGGAAATGGCGCCGGTTTCGCTCCCTGCAAAAAAAGCGGTCATGGCTGAACAGAAAAGAATTGCCAGAACCAGGATAAGGAGGTCGCTCATGAAGTCCCCTCCCTGCCGGTGGGGGATTCCCCATTACCCGTCGGGATTTTTTGCATGGAGATGCGGTCTATACGGTTTCCGTCCATCTTCATTATCTGGAATCTCCAACCGGAGGATTCGAACTCCTCCCCCTCGGCGGGGAGGCGTCCGAGGAGGTTAAAGATATACCCGGCGATGGTGCGTGCAATGCCCTCATCCAGCCCGAGGCTATAGGTTTCATTCATCTGACTCACATCAATCTTCCCCGCCACATGATAATGGTCAGGTTCAATGCGGATGATGTCCTTCTGTTCCCCGACCGACTCTTTTGCGTCCTTGATTTCTCCCACAATCTCCTCAAGCAAGTCATGCAGGGTCACAATGCCTGCCGTTCCGCCATATTCATCCACCACAATAGCGAGATGGATGTGTGATTTCTGCATATCCCGCAGGAGGGTGGTGAGTTCCTTTTTGGGCGGGACAAGATAAGGCTCACGGACCAGGTCAGTATAAGGATGATTGGGATGGAGCAGAAGGTCTTTTATGTGGAGCGTCCCGATTATGTGGTCAAGGTCTTCAACATAGATGAGGATGCGGTTGTGAGACCCCTTGCGGACACTTTCCACCATCTCCTTTTGGGAGAGGGTATCTGGATATGCCTCAAGGGCGGTTCGCGGCGTCATGATTTCCTCGCCCGTCTTCTGCCTGAGCTCAAAAACTCCGTCAATCATCTCCTTTTCATCATCCTCCAGAAGTGTGTCTAACTCGCCCGACATAAGCATCATCTTCAGGTCCTCCTCGGAGGAGGTATCCGTATTCCGGGCGGGCGGGATTTTAAAAAGGCGTAAAAGGAGACTGTTTATGAACCCTATTATTAAACGCAACGGCGTGGTCAGCCAGATATATATAAGGAGGAGAGGGCTGCAAAGGAGAGCAAGGGTTTCGGCGCGCTCTATGGCAAGCGTTTTGGGCATAATCTCGCCAAGAATCAGGATGAGGAATGTTACGCCGGCTGCACCGAAGAAAAAACCGAGGATAGGGGAGCCGGCGAGATAACTCTTGGCAAGGGCTCCTGCAGAAATGGCGGCGCCAGTATTGACAAAGCGGTTCAGCAAAAGGATAGAGGTCAGGGTCGTGTGGGGGGTGTTGAGCAGCATCTGGATGTAAAGATAACCGCGGGGGTGGCGATGTTGAATATGGGTGAGCCTGATGCGGTCGAGGGAAAAGAGGGCTGTTTCAGCGGCAGAGAAGAGCCCCGAATGGGTAAGAAAACCAATGAGTAGAATCCACAGCGCCGCACTGGAAAAGTCGCTCATATTTTTTGACAGGGATTTTATCGGCACGCTCTGGGCTGAAAGGACTCCCATACCCGCAATGAAGAGAAGACTTATCAGTAAGAAAGTTCCCGGACTCCCGAGGTTTTTGGGTTTTGTCTGTTTCTGATGCAAATAATACACCTCTTTTGAGGCACATTCTCCATGTGTGATTTCCTAATAATACTTTATATGGCATGAGCGGCTCTTGTTTCAAGACCAAAAATATAAGTAAAACAAAAGGGGGAACATCTCCCGAATTCGTGAGATGCACCCAATATCGATACAATCAAAGATTTCGCAGATGCCACAGATAATAATTATTATTAATTCCATCTGTGCAACTCTGCGTAATCTGTTGATTATAAATTCATGATGGTTTTCCGATTAATATATGACATTGACAAATGCATCGTTTTTGAGAATGATATTTATTGTTAAACAATGATGTGTTCATGCGCTTTCTTTTTCCGCCTGAGGCGGATTGTTAGGCGTTGATTAACTGCGGTTGTTGCAAGTGCGATGGTAAATAGCGGATTTGTTCATCTTCATACCCATTCACATTTCAGTCTGGAGGATGGTGTCCCTTCCGTTCAGGAACTGGTGCGTGAGGCGGCAGGTTCAGGTTTTACATCCCTCGCTCTGACTGACCACAATACCCTTGCCGGTGTCCCCGCCTTCACGGAAGCCTGTTTTCAATTCGGCATCAGACCCATTATTGGTTGTGAGATAAATATTCTGCCGTTCCGCATCCGGGTTCCTGCCGCCGGCGCCGCCGGAGGAACACATTTCCACCACGCAACCCTTCTTGTGCAGAACAAGGCGGGATTTTTCAACCTGACGCGGCTTGTCAACCGTGCCAACAGAAGCGCCCTTCACGAGGCGCTTGCCATCTCCTTCGCCGACCTTGAGGAATGTTCCGAGGGGCTTGTTTTTCTCTCAGG
>JAPLSR010000055.1 GCA_026398545.1 Candidatus Sumerlaeota bacterium
ATTCTTCCCTTTCTATCCATCGCGATGAATTCCGTAAGGGCATAGCCCATGCCCTGGATGAGACCTCCTTCAATTTGACCGTATGCCGCCTGCGGATTGATAGCCTTCCCCACATCATGCACCGCCCAGATATCCAGCACATTCACCTCGCCCGTTTCCATGTCCACCTCCACCTCGGCTATCTGGGTGGCGTATGAATATGTCACATAAGCCTTTCCCTGCCCGGTTTCAGGGTCCCAGGATGTTGGAGGGCTGACGAAGTATCCATGCTGGGTGAGGGAAATGTGTTGTGCGGCACATGCCTCCGCCACATCTTCAAAGGTGAGAGATATCTTTTCCGGTATTGAATCTGAGGAAAAATGTCCGCCTGTTATGGAGATATTTTCCGGTTCGCACTTGAGGAGAGTTGCGGCGACGCCCTTCATGTCATTCATGACTTTTTTACAGGCGTCGAGGAGGGCATTTCCACTGACGTAAGTGGCACGGCTGGCAACGGTGGGACCACTATCACTCACCTGCATGGTGTCAACGGGAAGCATCCGCACATGCTCAGGGGATATACCGCCCAGACCTTCCGCCGTGATTTGGGTCAGGACGGTTTGCATCCCCTGTCCCATGTCCGTTGTTCCAACGGCGAATAACACAGAGCCATCGGGCTTAACCTGGACATAAGCCTCAGCCACATCCATAGCCTTTCCCGCCGCCCCCAGCCCCACGCCATAAATGAGGGCGCTACAGCCAATGCCGCGTCTTCTGGTGCCGATTATGAGAGGGTAATTTTTCCGCTTTTCATCCCAGAGGCTTATCGCTTTTGCCTTTTCAAGTGTCTCAGTGATGCCGACGCTCCAGGGTAGAGACTGTCCCGTTGACGTATTATCCCCTGTGCGCAAGGCATTCTTCATCCGTAGTTCTATCGGGTCTATCCCGAGGATGCCCGCAATCTTATCCATCTGCCGCTCCATGGCAAAAACCACCTTGGGTGTGCCGAATCCGCGGAATGCCCCGCATGGCACTTTATTCGTGGCGCCGGCGTAAGCATCCACCTTTACATGGGGGATGCGGTATGGGCCATAACTGTGAAGGGCGCAGCGCCACAGGACGGCAGGGGTGAGGGTGGCATAAGCACCGGCGTCAAGATAGATTTTGATTTCGCAGGCGGTCAGGGTGCCATCCTTTTTTGCGCCGGTGCGGTAGTAACATCGTGAGGGATGTCTTTTACTGCTCAGAATGATATCATCATGGCGGTCGAGGATGAGTTTGACCGGACGTTTTGTCTTCCATGCGGCAAGCGCCGTCAGTCCGGCAAGGAGGGAGGGAACATCCTCCTTCCCCCCAAAGGCGCCACCGGTGGGTGTCTGGAGTATCCTGACCTTGTTATTCGGTAGACCGAGGATGGAACAGACAGCATTAAGGACATAAAAGGGGCATTGCATGGAACCCCACACCTCCATCGTCCCCTGCGGATCGGGGACAGCCACAATGCCCTGGGGCTCTAAGTAGGCATGTTCCTGATAGCCGGTTTCATAAACCCCTTCAACAATCACATCCGACACCTTGAAACCCGTTTCAGGATTGCCAGACCGGATTTTGTGATGTGCAATCAGATTGCCTTCAGGATTGACCTGCGGGGCGTCAGGCTGGAGAGATTCCTCCGGGTCGAAAACCGGGGAAAGTTCCTCATATTCTACCAAAATGGCGTTGCGCGCCGCCTCAAGAATATCCCTGGTTTCAGCCACAATGACAGCAACCGGCTCGCCCGGATAAATGACCTTTTTCTCTGCGAGGAACGACCAGTCATGCTTGATGAGCGGGATAAAATTTTTCCCGGGAATATCTGCGGCGGTCAAAATGGCAAAAACACCGGGCAGGGAGAATGCCTTTGATGTTGAGATGCTATTAATCAATGCGTGGGGAAGAGGACTGTAATAAATTGCCGCATAAAGCATGGATGGCAATGAGATGTCATCCACATACAATGTTTTCCCCGTTGCCTTGTCAAAGGCGTCCGGTCGCGGCAAAGGCTGACCCACAATCCGAAGTTTCTCCATAAATAAATCCTTCCGCACCGCACTATTTCTTTAAATATTCAAATTAAATGTTATCCACTTGACAGATGCGAAGTCAATAAAGGATCAATACAATAATGAAGTGAGAGGGCTCATTTTTCGGGGATAGAAACAAATCATTGACACATTTTTATTCTTGCAATTGGATATTTTCGGCTTGTAAATTCCTTTGCTTTTTTGATAAAGGACGCTGAGTGTATTCATTCTATATTTTAATTGATTACGAAGGTTATACTCTTCTGGAATGAGAATACTTGACCGTTACATACTTAGTGAATATTTATACACCCTGCTGGGTGTGCTCTTTGTATGTGTCGTTGTGCTCCTGGTATATATGATTATTGAAAACTATGATGAAATTTTAAAAAACGACCCGGGGTTGAAATACACCACGCTTTATTTTCTGAACAGTCTGCCATACAATCTGATGCAGGTTGTTCCCATGTCGGTGGCGATTGCGACACTCTTCACCGTGGGACTCTTTTCGCGACATCGGGAGATTGTGGCAATGGTGGCGGCGGGTATCAGCACTCACCGCATTATCATCCCCCTTTTCCTGGCAACCCTGGGCGTCTCACTCGTGGCACTATTCTTCAATGAGCTCGTTGTGCCCGGATGTCAGGAACGTGCCCGTTATATACAGAAGGCATTTATTGAGGGGAAGGGGAAAAAGATTCAGACCCGGAGCAAGGAGATATTTGTCAAGGGACAGGGTCAGCGTTTTTATGTCATGGATGCCTTTGACAGCAATACAAATGTGATGACAAGCCCCACAGTTATCGACCTTAACAGTAACGGCTCCTCACTCCTTTTGAGGATGGATGCCGACCGTGGTGCGCTTGTCAAGGTGCGGGGTCAGGGGAAGCTCTGGCGGTTTGACAATGTCCGCCGCTGGGAATTTGATGAGTCGGGTCGTCCCGTGAAATTTGAGAAGTTTGAAAAGCCGATTACATTGGAGATGGAGGAGGACCTGGAGAAATTTCTCAGTCATCGCAAAAAGCCGGAGGAAATGAATTTTTTTGAATTGAGGAAATATATAAACATCCTTGCGAACCGTGGTGAATCGGTGGGTTTTTACAGGACCGACCTTCATCTCAAGATAGCGTTCCCATTTGCCTCACTCATCATTGGGCTGATTTGTTTCTGTCTGGCAGTGCGCCTCGATGCGAGAAACATGGTTTTAGGGTATGCCCTTGGTGTGGTCTTTGCCATTGCGTATTATGGATTGACGGCGCTCAGCCAGGCGTTGGGACATCATCTGATATTGCCGCCGTCCGTTTCCGGCTGGATGTCCAATTGCATCTTTGCCACGTTGGGGGTCTTTTTCCTCCATCGTTTAACAATATAAAATAAGGGATGGGCGATTATCTCCGGGAGTGAGGTAATGGAAGCCAGAAGAAAAGGGAAAAGGCATCTACTTTTTTTATGCACGGGGAACACCTGTCGCAGCCCCATGGCGGCGGGTTATATAAAAAAAATTCTTGATGAAAACAGGATTAAGAATATTGAGGTGAAAACTGCCGGTGTCATGACCGTTGCGGGACTTCTTGCCACACCGGAGGCTGTCCAGATTATGGATGCTGTCGGTGTTGACCTGCGCAAATACCGCTCCACCAAACTCACACCCGAGATGATTAAAAAGGCTGACCTGATTCTCGGGATGACGCCTTTTCATGTGCAATCGGCGCTACGAATGTTGCCTGATGCGCGTGGGAAGACTTTTCTTCTGAAGGAATACACAGGCAGCGACGTCCGCCATGCCCAGATAAGCGACCCCATGGGCTGCACCCTTGAGGTGTATAAACGGGTGTTCGGGGATATTAAGAGCGCCTGTGACAAGTTATTGAAGTCGGAATTCATTCTGGGCAGGAAGAAATCGGAAAAATGGGCGCATGAGGCAAAAAAGTCAAAACATCCGGCAGCGAAAACCATCAGGTCTAAATCTTTCTCCACACCCAAAGCACAAGGCAAAACTGTTAAGAAAAAGGTCCGTTGACAGGGAGAAATCGCTTGACTCGCCTTGAACAAGTTGACCCGGAAGTGGCTCGTGCCATCAGACTGGAACTGGAGCGCGAAACAGGCACACTGGAAATGATTGCCTCGGAGAATTTTGCGAGCCCGGCAGTGCTGGAGGCTACAGGGTCAGTCATGACAAACAAATATGCTGAAGGGTATCCCGGGAAGCGTTACTATGGCGGTTGTGGAAATGTGGATATTGTGGAAAATCTTGCCATTGAACGTGCAAGGCGGCTTTTTGAAGCCGAACATGCCAATGTCCAGCCACATTCCGGCGCCCAGGCAAATATGGCGGCATATTTCGCCGTTCTTGAAACCGGCGACACAATTTTAGGCATGAACCTCTCCCATGGCGGACACCTTACACATGGCTCACCTGTCAATTTCTCTGGTAAATTGTTCAACGTAATCCCTTATGGAGTTCGGAAGGACACTGAGCAGATTGATTACGATGAGGTCATGCGGCTGACGCGGGAGCACAAACCTAAAATGATTATCGCCGGAGCCTCCGCATATCCGAGAACCATCAATTTTGAGCCATTCCGCGAGGTTGCGGATGAGGTGGGGGCATTTTTCCTCGTGGACATGGCGCATATCGCCGGTATTGTGGCAACCGGGTTTCATCCCAATCCCGTAAAATATGCCGATATTGTGACAAGCACCACCCACAAGACCCTGCGCGGACCCCGGAGCGGATTTATCCTGTGTCGGGAAAAGCACGCTAAGAATATAGATAAGGCAGTCTTTCCATTTTCACAGGGCGGACCGTTAATGCACGTCATCGCCGCCAAGGCGGTTGCATTTTACGAAGCCTTGCAGCCTCCCTTCAAAAAATATATAGAACAGGTTCTCACCAATGCCAGTGCGCTGGGGGAGAGGATGGTGAAACACGGGCTCCGCCTTGTCTCCGGCGGGACGGACACCCATCTTATGCTTGTGGACCTCACACCCTTCGGCATCACAGGCAGGGCGGCTCAGACGTCACTTGAAGAGGCGGGCATCACGGTTAATAAGAATATGATTCCTTTTGACACCAGGAAACCCATGGAGGCGAGCGGCATCCGCATCGGGACACCTGCCCTCACCACGAGAGGGATGAAAGAGGATGAGATGAGGACCATTGGCGACTGGATTGCACAGGTGCTCAGAAGCCCTGATGATGAGAAAGTGAAGGCGGAGGTCAGAGGACAGGTGTCTGAACTCTGCTCACATTTCCCGCTTCATCGCGGGGTTTTTGATATATGATAGTTCACTTATAAGGGCAAGTGTGCATTTTGGATAAACGGTCAAAAAAAACAATTACTGATAAGCGCCCCTCCTGGAATGAGTATTTCATGGAGGTGGCGCATGTGGTGAGAAAGCGTTCAACCTGCTTGAGACGTAAGGTGGGTGCGGTTCTGGTGAAGGACAAGCGTATCCTTGCAACGGGTTATAATGGCGCTCCCTCAGGGCTGGCACACTGCGGCGAGGGGGGATGTCTGCGTGAGGAGTTGAATATCCCATCTGGTGAGAGGCACGAAATCTGCCGCGGCGCCCATGCGGAGCAGAATGCTATTGCCCAGGCGGCGCTCCTTGGTGTCAGCACGAGGGATTCCGAAATCTATGTGACGGCACATCCGTGCAGTGTCTGCGTTAAGATTTTAATCAACGCTGGCGTCAGGCGCATTGTATATAAGGGTTTATATCCTGACAAATTGGCTGTGGACCTCCTTGCCCAGTCTGCCATTCGTGTGGAGAGGTTCGGGCAATCGTCAAATAACAAAAATGAGGAGGAGAGATGAAAGCGATTATTCCCGCCGCCGGACTTGGAACGCGTCTGCGTCCAC
>JAPLSR010000470.1 GCA_026398545.1 Candidatus Sumerlaeota bacterium
GGGGAGGCAAGAAGGAATACGCGGTCATCCGTTGTTCCAACGTATAGGGAGCGACAAAATTGGCTAATAAAGCGGTTAGGTAAAACAGCAATATCACAATTCCCCCGATGACGGCTATCCGATTGCGGATGAACTTTCGCCACATCATTCGCCATTGAGAAGTAGCGAAGGCAATCTTTTCTGAGCTCATCATCTGATGGGCAATAGACTCATCAAGAGCGTTCTGCCTTTCATATAATTTCTTAATATGTTCAGATCTTACTTTATAATCAATCATTATTCGTACCGTATCCTTGGATCTACCCAGGCTAATGCTATATCCGCAAGAAGATTACCGATGAGCAGCATCACTGTCATTAATAATAGAATCGCCCCCGCCAGGTACATATCTTGCGAGATCAATGCACGCAAAAAGATCGGCCCGACCGTAGGGATGGAAAGCACAAAACCGACAATAATTGAGCTGGAAATCATTTTAGGAATCTGCATCCCTAAAACGCTGATCAAGGGATTAATAGCCATTCGAACGGCATATTTCTGGACAACAACTTTCTCCGCTAACCCTTTGGAACGAGCGGTTGTTACATATTGTTGGTTTCAAATATCTAAAAGATTCCCACGCATTATTCGGATAAGCTCTGCGGTTCCCGCAACCCCCATGATAACTACCGGGGGCCATAGATGGTTCAGCAGGTCAAGAAATTTTACAACGCTCCAGGGGGCATCAACCGTCTGTGGTGAATAAAGACCGCTTGCGGATATTCCCAACATCATAGTAGCAAAAACAAGCCATATCAATGAAAGCATAAAGTCCGGAACGGATAATCCTAAAAAACCGAGAAAAGAAAACACATTATCTCCCAGGGAGTACTTATACCTTGCCGAATAGATTCCGATGGGTATTGAAACCAACCACATAAAAACAAGGGCCAGACCGGAAAGCAAGAGTGTCCAACCCAAACGTCCGGCGATAATATCCCAAACCGGGGCATTCCATTCCAAGGAATAGCCAAAATCTCCTCTCGGAAAGCCACTGACCCATCGCCAATACTGAACCGGGATGGGTTGGTCCAATCCGTAGCGAATTCGCATTGCCTCAACTGCGGAGGCATCCATACCTCCTCCCGATGCGGCTATCTCAGCTTGGGCGCTAGTCACAAAATCACCCGGCGGAAGCTGGACAATAACAAAAGTTATCATTGAAATTATTATAAAAGTGGGTATCATACCTAAAATGCGTTTTACAATGTATGCAATCATATCGTACCTTTTCTTATGCCCGGGGCAGGTTTTTCACAACCGGCCCCGAGCAATAAACATTATAATACTTAATTCAATACCTTAGCGATTGAAGTAAAAATGACACGGATCCAGAGTACCCGGATCCATGTAGATCCAGTCCGTGGTAAAAGTTTCAGGAACATTACGAAAATCATTATTCACCACAACCACACTCGGTACCATTCCAACAGTCCCGATAACAAAAACATTTTCGGCATTTGTCCGAACGAGTTTCTTGCCAATTT
>JAPLSR010000226.1 GCA_026398545.1 Candidatus Sumerlaeota bacterium
GGCAATCATCACCAATATCGGTGGTTTCTCCAATGACAACGCCCATACCATGGTCAATGAAAAAGCGCCGACCGATATTTGCCCCCGGATGAATCTCAATCCCTGTGAGAAATCTATTTATATGGGAGATAAACCGCGGGAGCCAGCGAAAACCCTTTTTCCACAAATAATGCGCAATACGATGCATCCAGATGGCATGCAGACCGGGATAGCATGTCAGCACCTCAAACCAGTCACGCGCCGCGGGGTCTTTTTCGAAAACCGTACGAATATCCTCTTTTATCGTATTAAACACTCTTCACTGCCCTCCTTATTTATTTGAGGATTTAAGTATTTGAGAATTGGAGAATATAAGTCCGCCTGCGGCGGATGAGAATTTATGGAACATTTTATTAAATTGTCCATTGTCAATTGTCCATTATTCATTGTTTTAACGCCTGTTCCAGAGATTCAAGAATATCGTCAATGTGCTCAATGCCGATGGAAAGGCGGACCAGTTCGGGCGTGATGCCGCCGGCGCGCTGGTCCTCTTCCGAAAGCTGCGAATGCGTTGTGCTTGCCGGATGAATCGCCAGCGATTTGGCATCGCCGACATTCGCAAGATGCGAAAATAACTTCAGACCGTTGATGAACTTCTCTCCTGCCGGGCGTCCGCCCTTCACGCCAAAGACCACCATTCCGCCGAAGCCGTTTTTCAGATAACGGGACGCCGTCGGATAAGCCGGGTCGTCCGGCAGTCCGGGGTAGCGCACCCATGCCACCTTTTTGTGCCGCTTGAGATATT
Source organism: Candidatus Sumerlaeota bacterium (assembly GCA_026398545.1). Classification (GTDB taxonomy): domain Bacteria; phylum Sumerlaeota; class Sumerlaeia; order MWCT01; family MWCT01; genus JAPLSR01. Next base: position 785 of record JAPLSR010000226.1, read on the forward strand.
GCGCCACACGGAGGGCGTTTTCACAATGGCGCCGCATCCGCAGCGGCAGCGTCTCAATTCCCTGGAGAAACATCCACGCGTTGTCGGGCGAGATGCACGCCCCCAGATTGCGCAACGGCACAAGCCTCATCCTCATGATGAACGCAACAGGATTCAAATCCCCCAGATCGTGGGCAAAGCGCAAATCATGATAACTGCCTTCCGGCTCGTTGAACAGCGTGAACTTTTCATCCTTCCAATTGAATTTCCCGGAATCCACCACGATGCCGCCAATGCCGACCCCATGCCCCCCCAGCCATTTGGTCAGGGAATGAATCACCACATCTGTCCCATGCTCAATGGGACGCAAAAGATAAGGTGTGGTGAAGGTGGAGTCCACAAGGAGCGGGAGATTGTGCGCATGGGCTATATCCGCCACTGCCCCGATGTCGGTAAAATCAAGCGCTGGATTGCCAATGGTTTCGATAAAAATGACGCGGGTTCTGGGCGTGATTGCCTTGGCGAAATTTTCAGGAGCGAGCGGATCCACGAAATGAGTCTTGATTCCGAACTGCGGCAGGATGTTGTTGAACATGGTGAATGTTCCGCCGTAAAGGTTGTTGGCGGAAACAATTTCATCCCCTGCCGTGCAGATGTTGATGATAGAATAAAAGATCGCCGAGGTTCCCGATGAGAGTGCAAGCGCCGCCGCGCCGCCTTCCAGCGCCGCCACCCGCTTTTCCAGCACATCCTGCGTGGGATTCCCAATCCGCGTGTAAATATTTCCCGGCTCCTTCAGCCCGAAAAGATTTGCCGCATGTTCCGTGCTCTTGAAAACATACGAACTCGTCCGATACACAGGCACCGCCCGCGACAACGTTACCGCATCCGGCTCCTGCCCCGCATGTAACGCCAATGTCTCAAACTTCAAACTCATTTTCTCCCTCCTCTTCAATTGTCAATTGCTTGTGTCCGCCGAAAGCTTACTGAAGGCGGATCAATTACTCTTGAAACAGCCACGTGCTCAAATACCGCTCACCGGAATCCGGCATGATGGCGACGACCATCTTGCCGCGGTTTTCCTCCCTGCCGGCGACCTGAAGCGCCGCCCATGCCGCCGCGCCGGAGGAAATGCCAACGAGAATTCCCTCTTCCCGCGCCAGACGGCGGGCGGTCTCCCCGGCATTCTCGTTCGATACCTGAATTATCTCATCAACCAGCTCCATGCGGAGAACCTCGGGGACAAAGCCGGCGCCGATGCCCTGTATCTTATGCGGACCTGGTTTTCCGCCGGAAAGGACGGGCGAGGCGGCAGGCTCAACGGCGATTATCTTTAACGCAGGTTTGCGGGGCTTAAGCGCCTCCGCGATGCCCGTGATTGTCCCACCGGTGCCCAC
>JAPLSR010000330.1 GCA_026398545.1 Candidatus Sumerlaeota bacterium
TAACAGTCCCGGCGGGAATCATCGGCGGCTATCATGTCTGTAACATAGTGATTCAGTGTCATGACCTGCATATCCCCGCCCTTGAAAAGCCGGAAAGTTCGAAGGACACCTCCGTCCTCGGTCTCATTGTGTATGGACTCTCCTGGAGGGAATATAAAAATAACTGATGCCGGGGCGGAGATGTGTTGTGCCCCTTTAATCCCTTCACGGGATGCGGGAGCGGGCGATTTCAAATGCGATTGAATCCGCCAGGGCGCGTGCCTTCGCAAGCGGAGCATCGAAATTATTTATGAGTATAGAATAAAATATCTCCCTGCCATTCTCATTATACACAACGCCTGTCAGCCCCACCACGCCCTCGATATATCCCGTCTTGCCGTAAATCCTCAGGGCAATCCTTTTGCTCTCCGCCGATTCCCCAAAGCGGTCCTTCAGGTATCCCTTGGTCTGACCACGCGGAAGTGTTTTTAAAAACTCAGCCCAGTAAGGCTGGCGGCTCATGTAGCGGAGCACATTCACCAGCTGGCGCGGTGTGGCGCGGTTGATATATGAGAGTCCGGAGCCGTCAATGATGACGGAGCCGTTTTCCCAGAGGCCTTCCTTGCGGAGGAATTCCATTATGGCATCTGTCCCCTTTTCAAAGGTGCCCTCCCCCTTTGTCCGTTTGCCGATGGTTTTGAGAATCATTTCGGCGAAGAAATTATGACTGCTGTTATTGACCGGCTCAAGGAGTGTCATGAGGGGAGGGGATTGGTATGTGGCGACTGCTGAGGTGGGCGGGTCATTGAGCAGTGTTGTTTTTAGCTCGGGCTTGTCATCGAGGTCAACAGGTTCGCCCGTAACATTGATGCCTTCCTTTATAAGGGTATCTTTGAGCACAGTGGCAAAATAAAGAGTCGGGTTATAAACGGTGCACCAGTCGGTCATGCTATCACCCTTCGGGACGCTTCCACGGGCGATAATGAAATTGGATTTATCCTTCCGGAAAAAATTAGACCTCTTTTCCGAACCTTTTTTCCCGATGACGACTTCACTTGAGAATTTGATATATTTCGTTGGCGGGTTGAGGGTGTATGGCGCAGGTTTCCCAATGCCGCCCGACCCCTTCCAGTGCACATCCACACAATTATCATTGAAAGAGAGGGCGGAAATCTCCGCCTCATACCAATCCCCGCGCAAATCCGGGAGCCATCCCTGGCCAAAGGAATCATCGCCAAAATAATCATCATCCCCAATAACATTTCCTTTCACAGATTCAATTCCCTTTTTCTTGAGAGCGTTTGCCCAGTCCCTGAATATCCACGCAACATCTGATTCATCCTTCCCGTAACGTCCGGAGATGCTTGGGTCGCCGCTCCCTGTCACAACAAGGTTGCCCTCAAGGACCCTGTTTTTTATCCTGCCCGTCATATAAAGGGTTGTGGAGTAACAGGAGTCTGTTCCGAGGTAATAAAGGCCTGCCGCGCACGTCTGGAGCTTATTGCAGGATGCGGGTTTCAGAGGCATGTCCGCATTTTTCTCATAAAGAAAGGCGGAATTATCCCCTGCCTGCGAACAGATTCCAATGGTTGGCGTGCCAAGGTCATCACGCTTTAGCAGCCCGTCAATGGTTATCCCCAAATCCTCTTTTGTAAGGACCTGGTTATAACCGTCCATGCAGATGTTTGCCAGAAAAATCGTCATGAACACTAACATCCCCCTTAATTTTAAAATCTTCTCCATTGCACACTCCATATCTTAGAGAGACTAAAAAAAATGAAATTTATTCACCCCAATCCGCCTCAGGCGGATGCTTTTTGTCAGTCATTCCTGATAATTGTCTCTTCTTGTCTCATGTGTGTGAACCCTGTCACGGGGGTCAAGCTCATGGCATCCATAAGTACATAAATCTTGGGGAAGGATTGAACTTGAACCCGTTGGCGTTAAGGTTGATAATGCCGACCTGCGTGTCTCCTGTGGCTGAGGGAGTATGATTACTGGACGAGGAGGAGTAGATATTCTCCTTCACATCCTGGGGGCGGTTATACATGACCACGCGGGAGTCCGAAATTCCCGCGCTCCGCCTTGCCAGTTGGATAGCCTCCGGCAGGGTGGTGATGCCGTCAATCAACCCCGCCTCAAGCGCCTGCTGAGCGGAAAATATGCGTCCATCCGCAAGAGTGCGAATCTTTTCAATGGTGAGATTCACCCGGTTTTCCGCCACAATCTGAAGGAATTGCTCAAAATAATTATTTATGAGGGACTGAAGAATCTCTCTCTCCTGAGGCGAAAAGTCCCGCCATGGGGAACTCATGTCCTTCTTGTCAGCGGACTTTATCACCCGCATCTCAATGCCGATTTTGGAGGCGAGTCCCTCCAGCTTTGGAAGGATATAGATGACGCCGATATTGCCGGTCAGTGTGGTGGGCAGGGCATACACCTTGTCCGCCGCCATCGCCACATAATAACCGCCGGAGGTGGAAATATCCATCATTACTGCAATGACCGGCTTGCCTGTCTTTTTCTTAAACTCCCGAACCTCCCGGTACAGGATATTGGATGCCGTGACCTCCCCGCCGGGCGTGTTGATGCGCATGATGACCGCCTTTATATAAGCGTCCTGCTCCGCCTTCTTCAAAATCTCCTTCATCTCCTCGATGTCGTTTCTCGTGGAACCAAAAAGACTGCCGGACTCGCCTGTTGATAACACGCCTGATAAATCCACCAGCAGAACCTTGTTCAGGACAAACCATCCCTGAGACTCCTCCACGGTAACCTCGCGGAGCTTCCCCTTTTGTTCACGGAAAGTCGGTGAGACCACAATGGCGCATCCCTGTAAAACCATGCTC
>JAPLSR010000230.1 GCA_026398545.1 Candidatus Sumerlaeota bacterium
AGGTAAGAGATAAAAAGGATGAGAAGGTATCCGGCGGTGCGCTTGAGGTAAAGACTCAGCATGTTACTGTTTATTATCAAGTTCTATTATCGATTCTGATTTTTTATTTTTCGCCGCAATTGAGGCGAGTCCGCGCTTCAGCAGGACACCTGTTACGTGGCGACGCCATTCAGCGGTGGAGCGGATGTCAGCGATGGGGAGGATTTCGCCCTGTGCCAGTTCTGAGGAAATCTCAAGAATGTCCGGGGTTAATTTCTTGCCTATGAGGAACGCCTCCACAGACACACCGCGCAAAACGGTCGGCGCCACGGCCCCATAGGCAATACGGGCATCCGTGACAGTTTCTTCCACCGCAAAAGAAATCTGTCCCGCAACAGAGAGTTTATTAATCGAGAGGGCGCGGCGCTGTCCGCTCGTCAGGTAAAAAAAGTTCTCCGGCTGTTTGGGAATAGGAAACTCAATATAAGTGAGAACCTCGTTGGAGCAGAGCATTGACTCCTTCGACCCCTTGAAACAGCTTGCGATGGGAAGACGGCGTTCGCCTGAAACTGACTGCAGGATAACCTCCGCCTCAAGGACATAAAGAGCGGGTATTGTGTCGGCGCAGGGCGAGGCGTTGGCGATATTCCCCCCGATGGTTCCGCGATTGCGGATTTGAGGCGAACCCACATTCCCCGCCGCCTCAATAAGTATTGGCGCGCTGGTATGCAGTATGTCTGAATGCATGAGCTGGTCATACGTTGCAAGCGCCCCGATGCGGATTCTTCCACCAGTCGCCTCAATGATGCCGAGTCGGGGTATCCTGTCCAGGAGGATAAGGATGCGTGGGCGCAGGGCGCCTTCCTTCATACGCACGATGAGGTCGGTGCCTCCCGCCAGAGGCATTGCGCCTTCAGCGCCATGTTTATTCAGGAGAGCGAGCGCCTCATCAAGGCTCGTCGGCGCAAACGCTTGAAAGTCGGGGAGAAACATACGCCTCATCAAAAAGGGCTTTAGAACAGGATATACATGGCGCTGCTGATGGCGCCGGTTTCAAAAACCACAATCAAAATGCTCAATACTAACAAGGTTATAATGATTGGAATTATCCACCAGAGCTTGCGTCTGCTCAGGAATTCAAAAAACTCCTTCAGGATTTCCACCCGTTCCCTGTAATGATACAGGGCATAGAACATGGCGCCAACGGCGGCGAGGAAGATAATCAGAAACACAAGACTGAGTGACATTTCCTACCCCCGATTATTTTTATACGCTCAATGGTCTGTTTTGAAAAACCCGCATCCTTACATCACTCTATCCCACATTTATTGGACGTTGCCTTTTTACTCAATGTCTTGAAGAGAGACCCAGCCGCCTTGAAACGCGCCTTCAATTGGGCAAAATTCTTTATGCGTCCGAGCTCCTTCAGGATGCGCCCGGGGCGGAGATAGAATGACCGCATGGCGCGGCATTGCGCCTCAATCAGTTCCCCCGCTGACAATTCCTGCGTCCGCAGGACTGCCGACCCTTCCTCCTCATAATCATTCCAGTCGGTGGACTCCAGCCAGTTGTTTTGCCGCGCTATCTCATACAGTTCCGTACCGGGGAAGGGTGTGGCGACATGGAAGTTGACGTAATCGGGATTGATTTCCCGCGCAAACCGTATGGTTTCTTCGATGGTTTCCCGGGTCTCGCCGGGGAGTCCCAGAATGAAATATGCCATGGAGAGAATCCCTGCCTCGCGTGTCATGCGGATAGCGCGGCGGGAGTTTTCAAGCGTTATCATCTTTTTGCAGTCATCCAGTATCTTCTGGCTGCCCGATTCCACACCGTAAGATATGAGCATACATCCCGCCTTTTTCATCATCTGGAGCATTTCAGCATCCACGGCGTCCACACGGCTATTGCAAATCCAGCGGAATTTGATGCCGCAGGATAGGACCTCGCCGAGGAATGTCCCCACCCATTTTTTATTTAGCGTCAGTGAGTCCGTCATGAATACAATATTTCGGATACCGAGTTCATTTTTCAGCTGTTCAATTTCCGAGATAACGTTTTGCGGACTTCGTGTGCGCACCTTATTGCCCCAGACCTTGCCTGCACGGCAGAAGGTGCATTTCCACGGGCATCCGCGTGTCGGGATTATCGTGGCAAAGGGCTCGCTTTCAAAAAAGGGCATCCTGTATCTCTCATTTGGCAGGAGATGGCGCGCGGGGAAGGGGAGGGTGTCCAGATTGGCGATATAGGGACATTGCGATGTGATGAGAATCTCCCCATTTTTTCTGATGGCGAGTCCCGGAATGCCCTGCCACCAGCCCGGCCAGTTAAGAATCACCGCATCGAGAGTTACTTCCGCCTCGTTGATGAAGATGAGGTCGGCGCGCGACTGGGCGAGGGCTTCCTCCGGAAGGGCTGAGACATGTGTCCCCACAAAGGCATACACAGCCGGCTGGGCGGACTTGAGTTGTCCGATGATATATGCGTCATTTCGAAAGGTGGGCGTCGTGGTATGAATGACGACAATATTCGGTGCAAATTCGCGGACAACGCCTTTTAGTTGTTCCAGAGTCTCACCCGTTGCCATGGCATCCACGAGTCTGACCTCGCAGTCCCTCCTGAGCGCCACGGCGGCAAGATAGGCAAGTCCGGTCTGGGGCCAGAGTTCCCCCGCCACCGATTTACGACCACAGCGTCCAATCTCTTTCATGAAACGCTCGCCCGTCACCATCGGCGGATTGAGAAACAGGAGTTTTAATTTCGGATTCATCATCTGCAGTTTTTGCTCGGAGGATTAACCTTTTCTCCGGACTATCAGGTCTGCCAGCAGCCCGATGGCGATAATCTGCACGCCGGAGAGGGTCAGGACCGACACCGTGCCATCCATTATGCGCCCGATGTAAAGCCCGCTGTAAAGCAGGACAGCCAGCGCCAGGGCAAAGAAGATAAGCCCGACAGGGAGACATATCTTCAGCGGGTTGAAATATAGGATGGTGCGAATGATGGTGAGGAAAATATTTTTCGTATCGCGGATGG
>JAPLSR010000050.1 GCA_026398545.1 Candidatus Sumerlaeota bacterium
GTGACATCAGCAGTGGCATGGGCGTCTGTGAGTGGGAAGCTGTGCGCAAGGGAACCGCGGAAGATGCCACGATTGGTCTCCCAGAACTGGAAGGAGCTGAACGTAGACGATTTTTCACTTTCCCCGAACATCGATTCGACCGTCATCGTGGTCTGGGTCCGACCTGTGATTATGTAGTTGCCGCTTGGATCAATTAGGTATTTCGCAATCTTGCCTTCGGAAGGCGGATGCTCCAGCCAGCGCAAGAGCAACCCGTCAGAATTATAGATGTAGGTGCAAACCGGACTGTCCATGGCGATGTAAAGCTGCCCGCCAATAAAGGCTGAGAGCGTGGGAACGCTGTTGAACTCATAGCGGTCAATGACCTCAAAATCACTCTTTCGCCAGAAGGTGGCGGTCTTGTCCTGGCTGACGGAGAAGAATGAGTTGGCGCTCATGAAGCCAACGCCCACAATCGGTTTTGTGTGGGTCAGGATGCTTTTTTGGACACTGCCATTGGCAATAGCGAGCACCTTCACACGTTTGTCTTCACCACCGGAGAGGACATAGTCATTATCAATCGCCACCGTATTGACCTTTGATTCATGAATCTGCGGAATCAGCCAGTCCATTGTGCCGCCGGCGATATCAAAGAGCCCAACGCCCCCCAGGGTGTCCCCTATGACGAGCTTTGTTTTGTTGTTGTTCAGAATGGCGGCGCTGATGGGCGCGGAATGATAGAATACCGAAAGCGGCGTCGTGGTGATGTTGTCCATGTCCCATATCTTGATAGTTCCCTCATCGGATGCCGTCAGGATTCTGTTGGTAGCGGTATATCCGAGGAAGAGCACCTGTCCCGCATGTGCCAGGAAGACGTTTTCCAGCTCATACTGGCTCGGTGTGGCGCCAACGTTGTAAATACTGACAGCACCGGAGGAGCTTCCAACTGCCAGCTTCTTGCCATCGGAACGGAAGTCACCCGCCGTGCCATAGCCACCACTGGTCACCTGATAACGCTCCCATGCCGTTCGCGGACCAAAAGTTGTCATGGTTGTATTTGCCGTCCTGATATTGTCATATCTATCGGTGAAGGTTCCCCGGACAATAATATCACCCGGATTTGCAGTGAAGAGCACCTTGACCGATTGTCCGGTGATTACCACATCCTCCGGGCGGTCTGCGGTGAGGGTTACCTTGTCCGTCACATCCGCCTCATAGCCGTCATCATAGTTGGCAGTGTATCTGATGTTGCGGAAGACGCCTGGCGTCACGGTCATCTTCTTTGGATTTGCAGACAGTTCCGTCACCACACTCTTACCCACAGTGATGAGGGATTCGGCAGTGAAGGTCTGATTATTGACACGGTAACGCGCCTGGACGATAAATGCCCCGCTTGCCGAGGGCGAGACGGTCAGGATGTTCCCGTTGAATGTTGCCTGCTCAGGTGGGATAACCTTGAGGAGCGCCTTGCCCTGAGTTTCTTCCGCCGTTGGGGTAATGTCCTCGCGGGTCGTATCATCATAAACAACCTCAATTGTGAATGCCTGCTCCTCACCCGTGGCGAGCGTTCTCGCCACGGGGGTCATTTCAATACTTGCCGCCTTTGTGCGCTCATACACCTCGATATAGTTTGTGCTCCAGGCTATCATTATGATGCTGTCATTATTTGCAAACGCCACGGAGCGGACGCGGACACTCTGCAGGCTGGAGTGCTGTGGGAAGAAGTAGCGCAGGATTCTGGCTGTGCGCACATCATAGAGACGCACGGCATTATTCGCACCTATGAGCATCATGGTGCCATCATTGGAGAGGACGGCGTCAGAGTTGTTTTCAAACAAGTACAATCCGACCCCATTATTTGTATTCATATCATACATCTGGACACCATTGACATTATCCACACATGCCACGCGCATGCCATCCGGGTGGTAGAACATCTTGTATGGTGGATAGTCAGTGAGCACCATTTTATAAAGAGTGGCGTGCGGGTTATTCGTCTTCATTGTGGTGATAGCCTTGTCGGTAGCCTGGGCGAATCCCCACAGACGGCTATCAGGGCTGAAGGCGCTGCGATATTCATTGTCGGGAATGGCGTAATTGGCAAGAACCTGACCTGTCAGGGCGGATAGCAGGCGGTCGCCCGCAATCACCATTCCGCCGGAGTGTGAGGCGGTAATGGCATTGTAGTTAATGCCGGTGTAATAATTGACAAGCGGCACAAAGCCGGCATCCGAAACATTATCCACCCGCAGGTTTTGGTTAGCGAACCAGATAATCTTTGAGCCATCGGCTGAGATATCATACCCTTTCCCGCCGGGATAATATGGGGAATGCAGAATCGTTTTACCCGTATCACGGTTCAAAAGGTCGAGACCCCAGTCTGTCGTGTAGAATATTCGCTTGCCATCCTGAGCGATACGGGGTCGCATATCAAACCAGCCATCAGGGAAGTAGCC
>JAPLSR010000041.1 GCA_026398545.1 Candidatus Sumerlaeota bacterium
ATTCGATTCTCTGTTAGAAGTCATTTCTGAAATCATCGAACGTGAAAAACTCTGCCTTGGCCGGATTGTCCTGGCAACTAACGACTTGGTTCTTGATGCCGATACTATCCTGAAATACTACAAAGGTCAGCAATCCGTTGAGCGCGGATTCCGGTTTCTTAAGGACAAGAGTTTTCGGGTCGCCGAAGTGTTTTTGAAGAAAGAAAGCCGCATCGAAGCCTTATCTATGATCATGGTGCTCTACTTGTTTGTTTATGCGGCCGCTGAATGGTACCTTCGCTCAAAACTCAAAGAGTCCGGGGCGACGGTCAAAAACCAGTTGAAGAAACCGGTTCAGAATCCAACCATGAAATGGATCTTTACCCTTTTTTTGAGAATGGCTGAGGTAATTTTTTCCGTGAATGCACAAAGCAAACGGTTTATCGTTAATCTGGAGGAGGAAACTCTGGATATCCTCAACGTTATGGGACCCTCTTTTAGAAATTATTATTTTGTTATGGAGTCCTGCGAAATGTAGGATCTGTGGAAAATCTCATGTTATTCGTTCATTTTCCCTACTTGTTCCACAGAAATTGCATTGCTGGGGATGTGATAGCGGCGGAAGCGCAGACAAATGCCGAAACCCCCAAGAGCGTTACGAAAGCTTGTTTCTGAACATTTCAGTTAAGTAAAAAAAAATTAAAATATCTAACTATCAGATTGCTTATTTTCACTATACTGTTGCACAAGAATACTTGCCCTCAGCAAACTATCAAATGTCCCCGCATCGCTCCAGAATCCCTTTAAAATTGCGTATTTCATCATCTCTTTCTGGAGATAGGCATTATTAACATCTGTTATCTCCAGCTCCCCACGACCTGAGGGTTTTAAGGTCCTGATAATTGAGAAGACCTTATAATCATAAAGGTAAAGCCCCGTCACTGCGTAGTTTGACTTAGGGGAGGGAGGTTTTTCCTCAATGGAAATGACCTGATCTTTTTTGAGTTCAGCTACCCCAAAACGGTGGGCATCGGTGACCGCTTTTAAGAATATCTTTGCACCACCCTCGAATGAGGCAACATCATCTTTCACATTATCCTGAAAGATATTGTCCCCAAGAATCACTGCAACATCCTCCTCGTCTGCCCAGCTCGCTGCAAGACCAAGAGCCTGCGCAATTCCCCCAGAAGTTTCCTGGATCTCGTAGGTGAGGCTAATACCGAATTCCATCCCCGAACCAAGCAATTCAAGAAAATGTCCGGCATGTCCGCGTCCGGAAATAATCATGATCTCGGTTATTCCTGCATTAATGAGCGTGTGTAGAGGATAATAGATCATTGGTTTGTTATAAACGGGCAACAGGTGCTTGTTTGTCACTTTAGTCAACGGAAATAATCGTGAGCCGGTTCCGCCGGCAAGAATAATCCCTTTCATTTCAGGTCCTTTCCTTCATTTGAATATACTCTTGTACCGCTTCTTTCCAGTGCCGGAGGGGGGGTGTCTTGGTATTTGCCAGAACTGAATACGCGGGGCGTTTTGCTTTCCTGGGGAACTCTTCGGTTGAACAGGGTGTTGCATTTGGAATAAATGCACTCGCAAATTCATACCAGCTGCATTGACCATCGTTGGTGATATGATATATTCCCGGATCACACGATATGATCTCTGGT
>JAPLSR010000257.1 GCA_026398545.1 Candidatus Sumerlaeota bacterium
TATTATGTCAGCGGGGAAAATCCGCAGTATGTTTACACTCCCATAATGATGGGATTCGCTTATAATCCGATTATAGGTCTGCCGCAAATCAAAGTCTCTCAGAGAGATGCGGATAAAGCGAAAGAAATCCTGAATGAAATATTAAAACCACAATCTGAAGAAATACCCCTCAAACCTGTTGATCAAAACATCGAGAAATCTCATGAAGCAAATGGAAAAACAAATGAAGGCTATGATACTGAATGAAATTATCAGCCTTGAGAAGAATTCAAATCCCCTTGTGTTATCCGATTTGCCTGAGCCTGTTCCTCGTGACAAGGAGATCGTATTGAAGGTCTCCGCCTGCGGGGTGTGCCATACAGAACTGGATGAAATTGAGGGGCGCACGCCCCCGCCGCATCTGCCGGTTGTCCCCGGTCATCAGGTGGTGGGCACGGTAGCCGCGATGGGCGGCGGCGTCAGCCGTTTTCAAAAGGGAGACAGGGTCGGCGTTGCATGGATTTATTCCGCGTGCGGAATTTGTGACTTTTGCAGGAAAGGTCTTGAGAATTTGTGCAGGGATTTCAAAGCAACAGGACGGGATATGAACGGGGGATACGCCGAATATATGAAAGTGAGCGAGGATTTTGCCTATAGCATTCCAGAGGTCTTTTCGGATGTAGAGGCGGCGCCGCTTTTCTGCGCCGGGGCAATTGGGTATCGTTCCCTGCGGCTGAGCGAACTCGAGGATGGGCAGAATTTAGGCTTAACAGGGTTTGGCGCATCAGCCCATCTGGTGCTGATGATTGTCAGGCATAAATACCCACATTGTCGGGTGTTCGTTTTTGCGAGGAGCGAAGAAGAGCGCGCCTTTGCGCGGGAACTGGGCGCCTCGTGGGCAGGCGATACTGAAGAGGAATCGCCCGAAAAGCTGCACAGCATCATTGACACAACGCCTGCATGGAAACCGGTTGTGAATGCCTTGAAGAATCTTGCTCCCGGCGGCCGACTAATCATCAACGCCATCCGCAAGGAAGAGCGGGATAAGAAATACCTTTTACGACTGGACTATCCTGCGCACCTCTGGCTGGAGAAGGAAATAAAAAGCGTTGCCAATGTGACGCGGGCGGATGTGCGCGGGTTTCTCACTCTCGCCGCCGAGATTCCCATCAAACCCACGGTGGAGGAATACGCATTGACCGATGCAAATAAGGCATTGGTGGAACTCAAGCAAAAAAGGATTCGCGGCGCCAAGGTGCTGAGAATTGTTTAAGATTAAAAGATAAATACCTCGCCAGTTTCTAATAATTATACATTCTCAATTTTCAATGATTACATTGAGAGAAGACAATTATCAATTATTCTAATACTTTAAGGTATATCCGGCGGTTTGCGCTGGGAAAGCATCAGGTCACCATTTGAGCCAAGACCGTTCGTCGGGTCATATGGAACTTGAAGTTGGGGATACAGGTTACCGGGGTAGGAACCATTTGGATAATATGGTCCGAACAGGGTGTCAGGTCCCACAGATGTGATATTCCATGAACCATACCATGATTTCAGAAAAGGATAATATGTGGAGGGAAACAGGCGTGTTCCAGCCGTTCCCCATGTCATATCAACATAGACATAACGCAGACACTTATATTTATTACCAACAGGAAATAATGCATCCTCCCTGAAGGGGTCGCGCATACTGTCAGCAGAGATATATGCAATGGGCGTGGTCAAGGTGTCTGGAGGAAACCAGTAGCCAGTATAAGGATAATTCATATAATTCCAACAATACTGGGCCCCATCTCCTGGATACTTATTGTAATCCACCTGATAGGTTTCAAGGGCGGAGGCAAGTGTTGCAAGATTTGCACGAGCTCGGGCGGTCCGCTGGCGAATCTGCGCCTCCATGAAATTGGGAGTTATTGCGGCAACAGCTATGATGGAGAGTAACCCGATTAATGCATATTGTATAACCTTCCTCATATAAAATTCTCCCTTCTTTTTTATCTGTAGAGTATCCAGCTGTGGGATGTGGCGGATTGTGAAAGATACACTCTACCTGAAATCACGCCATTCCCATCGGCATCACCCTGGTCATCCGCATAATCATAAATCACATCACCCGGTGATAAGGCGGACCAGATGTTTCCGGGAGCATATTGGTCTCTGGATGAAAAATTGACGAGGTTCCAGTTTGTGATATGAGCGAAGTCATTCAATCCCGGGTCGCCTGTTGTGCCCAGACCCGGCACGGCGTTATTGCTGATAAAAATTCCCCCCAGAGTCCCGTTGCCTTTGAAAATATTCTGGCGGAGTTTTGGAGCGGCATCGTTTGTGATTCCCATGCCCGCCATCTGCTGATTTTCCATGGTATTTTTATTCCAGAAAGCGGTGGAGTAATCCGCTGCCACACCGCCCAGATACCCCGATTCAAAGCGGTTATTCTCCACTATCGCCCTGTCACTTGTGGCGCTCACAAATCCGGCATCATTCATAATCGTATGATTCTCCGACAGATGTGTGGCGGCATCTGAGCCCAATGTTGCAATCCCTACAGCGCCACCTGTTATGGTATTCGACGTGACTTCCACGGTTGATGCGGTATCTAATATGACTCCGGCTCCCCTCTCCCATGACGTGATTGTATTGTTCCGGATAACAGCGGAGAAACCCGGTCCAACAGACATGGAGGCATACATGCATCTGTAAAATTCGCTGTTTTCGATAATGGGTGTTGCCTTCCCTCTCACATTCACACCAACAGCGGCATACTCAATCCGAGCATGGTCAATATGGCTGACATCTACGCCTTCCGACATAATTATAATTCCCCTCCAGCTCCCCGGAACCGCATCATGAGAACTCAGTACCGCCGGACTGCCTTCTGTCCCCAGGACAAGGATTCTTCCTCGCACAATAATCCCGTATGCAGGAGAGTCAGGATTGGTGAGGGCACGCAACCCCTCGCCTCCTGATATCTGAAGGGTGTCCAGGGATGATATGTTAAGTGTTCCACTGAGCGTGAAGGAAGTGGGATTGCTGAAATAAACAGTGGCTGGGGCGAGGCTGGCAATCTGAGAAAGGGAATACGTGTCGCCATTATTGGGGGTTGTATAATCCCCCGCCATTGAGCCTGTACACAAAAGAGCAAAGAACATGATGAAAAAACATATACTCCTCGTGCGAGCCATATACCCTCCTTACCGCAAAACAAAATGTGATAAAAAATCAAACTCTACTAATTATAATTCTTATGACAGATAAAAAAAACATGGCAACAATTTTTTATATCACACGCCTGTGCGGTGTATCAACTTCCATATCGGGTTCTCATTGGCGCCCGCATAATTTTGAAAATTCTTTTCGGTTGACGGGACATGCCTGCACTGCCATTTTTCTCAGACAATCTTTGAAAAAAAAGGAGATGAGATGAAACTGGGTTGTAGTTATTTCGGGAACCGCATCTTGCGCCATGTGGCGCAGGATATGAAATACCTTGCCGAAAATCACTTCACCTATGTCGTGCACACATTCAGCGAAAACGACTTCCGCTTTTACAGCGGCGCCATGAAGGAAATTATCCGCATCAGCAAAGAATGCGGTCTGTTTACCTGCATTGACCCATGGGGTGTGGGGAGGGTCTTTGGCGGTGAGGCATTCTCTGAATTCGTTGCAATCCATCCTGATGTCTGCGAGATGTTAAGCGATGGAAAACCAGCCGCAATTGCCTGCCTGAATAACCCTGCATTCCGCAAATTCATCCACGAATGGACAGATGCCGCCCTTGCAACAGACGCGGACTGTGTCTTCTGGGATGAGCCTCATTTCTATCTTTCCAACTGGATGGGTGGACGCCCCAACACGTGGGGCTGCCGCTGCCAGTATTGTCAGGAACAGTTCGAGATGAAATATAATATCCCATTGCCCAACGAAGAGACGGCAACAGTAAAAGAGTTCAAACATTACTCCATAAGGAGTTTCCTGCAGGAGATGATTAACCATGTTCACAAGGCGGGGGTGAAAAACTCCCTCTGTATCATACCCAATTCCGTCGCCAGTGATTCTGCCCTGCGCGACCTTGCCGGCATGGATAACCTTGATGACTTTGGGACCGACCCTTACTGGTTCGGCATAAAAAGGGATGTTAGAGAGTATGTCGGAGAGTCATCGCGAAAGATAGCGGCTGTCTGTCGCGAACTCGGTCGCGAGGGACATATCTGGATACAGGGATTCAAAGTCCCGGCGGGACGCGAGGCGGAAATCTCCACGGCTGTTCGGGAGGCGGTGGATGCGGGCATCCGAAATCTCGCCGTCTGGGGGTTCGATGCCTGCGCCCACATCTCCAGCATCGCGCCAGAAGACCCCGCAAAAACATGGAAGGTCATTCTGGAGGCATTCAAGTCCGTGAAGGATTTATGATACCGTGAAAAATCCAATGTCGAAAAGGAGATGCACCAATGAAAAGACTTATTTACATGCTGTTTCTCTTCTGCCTTATATCCTGTTCATGCACCCTTTTAAAAAAGGCGCAAGGGAAGGAAACTGTGCTGTCCGGCCTTGACATCCTGGTGCGAGAGGATTTTGCGCCACTCAAGGGCAAACGGGTAGGACTCGTCTCCAATCACTCCGCCCTTGACCGCCACGGACGCCACATCCTCAATGTGATGTTGAAAAGCAAGAATGTGAAACTCCAGGCAATCTTTGCACCAGAGCATGGCTTCACAGGCATTGCGGATGAAAATATACAAAACGCCAAGGATGAAAAAACCGGCATCATGATTTACAGCCTTTATGACAAAACTAATCGCCCAACACCTGAGGAATTAAAGGATATCGATGCCCTGATATTTGACATCCAGGATATCGGCGCACGTTTCTACACCTATATCTCCACCATGTCAATGTGCATGGAAGAGGCGGCGAAAAATAATATTGAGTTCA
>JAPLSR010000116.1 GCA_026398545.1 Candidatus Sumerlaeota bacterium
TGTAACCCCCGCAGATGGTCCATCCTTGGGAATCGCCCCTTCGGGGACATGCACATGAATATCCATTGTGTTGTAAAAATTGGAGCGCAGATGAAATTTCCCGGAGCGTGAACGAATATAAGTCAGCGCCGCCTTTGCGGACTCCTGCATTATCGCCCCCATCTGACCAGTCAAAATCAGACTCCCCTTTCCCTTAACAACCGTGGCTTCAGTGGGAAGGAGTTCTCCCCCCATTTCAGTCCAGGCAAGACCTGTCGCAACACCCACCTCAGAGACATCGGGCTTTCCGGGACTTTTGAATCTGGCAGGTCCCAAAAATTCCTTGAGCCGCTCAGGGGTGATATGTACCGCCCATTTCTTTTTCTTTCTAACCATCTCTCTGGCGATCTTCCTGCAAATTCTGGCAATCTCGCGCTCTAAGTTCCTCACGCCTGCCTCGCGTGTGTATTCATTGATGATACATGCAACTGCGGCGTCCTCAAACTGCACATGTCGCCGGTGGAGTCCATGCTCCTTCAACTGGCGCGGCATGAGAAACTGCCGAGCAATCTCTATCTTTTCCTCCCGCATGTATCCGGGGAGATTGATAATCTCCATCCTGTCTAAAAGGGTCGGGTGAATGTCCTCCGCCACATTCGCCGTGGTGATGAACATCACTGATGACAGGTCAAAATCCACGTCGAGGTAATGGTCATTAAAGGCTCGGTTCTGCTCAGGGTCCAGAACCTCGAGGAGGGCGGCGCTTGGATCGCCGTGAAAATCTGAACTCAACTTATCAATCTCATCCAGGAGGAAAACGGGGTTCATAGAACCCGCTTTTTTCATGTGCTGGATAATCTTGCCGGGCAGGGCGCCAACATAAGTGCGCCTGTGTCCCCGGATTTCCGCCTCATCCCGAACGCCACCCAGTGACACACGGACAAATTTGCGACCGAGCGACCGCGCAATGGAGCGCGCAAGTGAGGTCTTCCCAACCCCCGGTGGACCGACAAAACAAAGAATCGGGCCTTTGGGGTTCTTCACCAGTTGATGCACGGCAAGATATTCCAGAATGCGCTCCTTCACCTTCTCCCGCCCGTAATGCCCCTTATTCAGAACCCTCTGCGCGCGGTCAAGATCACAATTATCTTTTGTCTTTTTCCCCCAGGGAAGACTCACAAGACAGTCAATATATGTATGGGAGACGGTGCCTTCCGGCGAGAGCGGCAACATTCTTGACAGACGATGCAGCTCTTTTTCCGCCTTTTCCCTCACCTCGGGCGAAAGACGCGTCTTCGCAATTGCCTCCTCCAGGTCGGAGAGCTCCACATCCTCCTCACTTGGAATGCCAAGCTCTTTTTCAATCACCTTCAGTTGTTCGCTCAGATAAAATTCCTTCTGGTTTTTCCCGATGCGGTTTTTGACCTCAGTGAGAATCTCATTCTCTATCCTCAGGAGTTCATTTTCTATGCCCATGACACGAATCAGCTCATGGAGTCTTTTCGCAAGTGTGGGTTCCTCAAGAATCCTTTGCTTGTCCTTCGTCTTGAATGTGACATAATTTGCGATAGCGTCTGCAGCCGCAAGCGGCTCATTCATGGACATAATGGAATAAAACAGGTCCTCAGGTATCCTGTCTGAAAGCTGGGTATAACTCTCAAACTGGCTCAAGAGGGCGCGTTTCAAAGCCTCGACCTTCTTGGTGGATTCACAAATGATATTCTGGGGAACAACAACGGCGTTAAGAAACGCACCGGTGTTGACAAAATCCACAACCCGGACGGAGAATAATCCTTCCACGAGAATTTTCGCTTGGGCATCCGAAGTGCGCATGACCTGCATAATCTCTCCAACTGTCCCGATGGTGTACATGTCTTCAGGTCCGGGATTATCGGAACTTCCGACCATCTGGGCGAGGAGAAGAATCTTCCGGTCATTATTCTGTGCATGTTCCACCGCAGCCAGTGAACGTGGACGACCCACATAAACGGGACTCACACAGTGGGGAAACACCACCATGTCCTTCAGCGGCAGAACGGGAAGAATAAGGCTTTCAGTTTCTTTCATATGATAAACCCACAATAATTCATCAGCCCCATGAAATAGCGGGCACAGTAGCCATCCCTATTCGTATTATGCGAGGGCTGATTTTTCCAAAGGGATATATTCAGGCTTGCTTGTGCCAAGGATAACATCCTCATTTATGCGGACCTCGGAGAGCGCCGTGGCGCGGGAGGGCAGGTCAAATGTAATGTCCAACATTACCTCCTCGATAATGCGCCTGAGCCCGCGGGCGCCGGTCTTCATCTGGATAGCCTTGTGCGAAATGGCATCCAGCGCACCTTGATTAAAGTTGAGCGAAACACCCTCCATCTCAAAGAATTTCTGGTATTGTCTGATAAGGGAATTCTTGGGTTCCACAAGAATCTTAACCAGCTCCGCCTCACCCAGTTGGTCAAGCACCGCAATGACCGGCAGACGCCCGATAAATTCCGGAATGAAGCCAAACTTTAACAGGTCTTCAAACTGCACCTTCTCCAGCGTTTCTCCGACCTTCTTCTCATCCTTACTCTTGATATCGGCGCCAAAACCCATTGTGCGTTTCCCGACCCTCTGCTCTATTATGGTCGGAAGGGCAATGAAGGCGCCGCCACAAATAAAGAGGATGTTACTTGTGTCCACCCTGATGAATTCCTGATGAGGATGCTTGCGCCCCCCGCCCGGCGGGACATTCGCCACGGTTCCCTCCAGAATCTTCAACAGCGCCTGCTGAACACCCTCACCGGAGACATCTCGCGTGATGGATACATTCTGCGTGGTGCGCGCAATCTTGTCTATCTCGTCAATATAAACAATCCCGTGCTGGGCGCGTTCCACATCACCATCAGCATTCAAAATAAGGGTGAGGAGTATATTCTCAACATCCTCCCCAACATAACCCGCCTGGGTGAGTGGCGTGGCATCCGCAATTGCAAAGGGAACATCCAGAATTTTCGCAAGCGTCCGCGCTAAAAGCGTCTTTCCGGAACCCGTTGGACCAATGAGAAGGATGTTGGATTTTTCAATCTCCACATCCCCCCTGTTTGCATTGCTCAGGACACGCTTGTAATGGTTATACACCGCCACGGATAAAATCTTTTTCGCCTTTTCCTGTGAGATGACATACTGGTCGAGGGAGTCCTTTATCTCCTGTGGCGTGGGAAGCCTCTTTACATAGGTTGAGCCCTCTCTCTTGAGCTGCTGGGCATCATCCACCTTCAGACGCTCATGACATTGTTCCACACACTCATCACAGATATATATGCTTTCCCCCACGCCGCGGTGAGAATATCCCTTGAAGAGTGTCCGCACTATATTCTGGTCTTTTCCGCAAAATGA
>JAPLSR010000231.1 GCA_026398545.1 Candidatus Sumerlaeota bacterium
ACTTCATCGCCCACCTGAATTGCCCCGTCCACCGGTATGCCTGAGACGACAAACCCGAAACCGGGTCTGCTGAAGACGCGCTCAACCGGCATCCTGAAAACACCGCGCCGGCGAGCCACGGTTATCTTTTTAATGGAATCCACAAGTGTGTGGTAAAAGTGGTCATAGCCCTCAAGGGTCTCTGACGATACGGGGCAGATAGTCGCCCCCTCCAGAAATGTGCCGACCAGAAATTCCCCGATTTCCCGGATGCGGCGTTCCACCTGTTCTCTTGAGACAAGGTCAATCTTTGTCAGAGCTACCATGCCCCGCCGGACGCCAAGGAGCTCCATAATCTGCAAGTGTTCCACTGTCTGGGGCATGATGCCATCGTCCGCGGCAATGACGAGGGCCGCCATCTCAATGCCGGATACCCCTGCCACCATGTTTTTGATAAACCTTTCATGTCCGGGGACGTCCACAATTCCCACGCACAGATTATTGCCGAGGTAACAGGGGGCGAATCCGAGTTCTATTGTGAGTCCGCGTTCCTGCTCAATCTTGAGACGGTCGGTGTTGCAGCCGGTGAGGAGGCGCACAAGTGCAGTCTTGCCATGGTCAACATGTCCCGCCGTGCAAATCATCATAATGACCTCGGGATTTACGCCATGGCGCAACAACCCGGGTGGTTTATAACCTGTATGCAATTTCGGTTGGTTCATCTCTCAAACTCATGCGCAAAATTCACCTATCGCTCATGCCCAAAGTTGCATAACTGGATATTCAATTCCTGGCAGACTTCCTTGTAAAACATCATGGCAGGCGCGCCGCAGAAGGCGATGGCGAGCCACGCCGCCTCATCAATCTCCTCTCTGGATATCCCCATCTGGAGCGCCCCCTTGATGTGCAGAGTCAGGCACTCTCGGCAGCTGCGGGCGATGGAGAGGGCAATTGCCATGAGCCTCTTGGAACGCGCGTCAATCAGACCTTCCCTGTTTGCCTCTTTCATGAAATCCGCAAAGAGTTGCTGTGTTGCTAAGAGGGCTTTCTTTTCTGAGACCTGCGGGACCCCTTCCGCAGCCGGGGATGGGGCGGAACTGCAACAGCATGGTTTTTCCGTGTCACCCTTTTCGGGATTTCCCACAAAATTGGAAAGTTCGCTGTTCACGATAATGACCTCTCCTTCCGCTCCACTTTTCTTAATAATGGAGCCTATAATGGAAACGCCCTCATGCCCGAGGGCGGACATCTCCTCGATGAACACTTCGGCGGCAGTGGGCGGCAGTGCAATAAGCAGACCGCCTGATGTCTGTGGGTCGTAAAGGATGGGGAGGTTTTCCGGATGGCGCTCATCAAGGATGCGCACCCAGGCGGAGGCATATTCCTGGTTTCGCTCGATAGCGCCCGGCAGGAGATCCTCTTCAAGGCAGCGCCGCGCCGCCAGCATAATGGGAATCCTTGACATGTCAATCTCGGCGCTCACACCGCCGCCCCTGACCATTTCCAGAAGGTGTCCCATGAGGGCGAAACCCGTCACATCCGTGGCGGCGTGGGCGTTATACTTCACCATCAGGGCGGCGGCATCCCTGTTAAGCGCCGCCATGAAAGCGCCGGCATCCTTCAGGACGGCAGGGCTGGCGCGACCAATCTGCACCGCAAACGCCAGTATGCCTGTCCCCAGCGGTTTCGTCAAAATGAGCGCATCTCCCACGCGGGGCGCATCGCGCGGAATAATATGCCCCCTGTCTATCAGCCCCGTGATGGCAAAACCGCATTTTATTTCCTCATCATTAATGCTGTGCCCGCCTATGAGACTGCATTGCGCCTCATTTAATTTCTCAATTCCGCCGCAGAGAATCTCCTCCATGACACTTCCGTCAAGGTCATCGATGGGAAAACCAATGATGGAGAGGGCTGTGAGCGGTCTGCCCCCCATCGCATAAATATCGCTCAGTGAATTTGCGGCGGCAATCTTGCCAAAGAGATATGGGTCATCCACACAGGGGGTAAAGACATCCACCGTCTGGACAAGGCAAGTCGTGTCGCCAATTTCATAAACGCCGGCATCGTCCCCTGCGGCGGCGCCCAGGATGATACGAGGGTCATCAATTGGTGGAAGGTGGCTTAAGATGCGTTTCAGGTCTGCCTGACCAATCTTGGAGGCGCAGCCCGCCTTGCGGACATAGCGCATCAGGGAAATTTTGTCAGCCCTTGCCGGCAGGCGTTCCCCGGCACACGTGCAGACATTGTATTCCTTGAACGTCTCGCATGGACATGATTTTTTTGTGTCACAGACGCAGTGTCCCAGTTTCTGGGAACGCTCCATGACCGCCCT